>JAFUIY010000107.1 GCA_017473925.1 Clostridia bacterium
AAAATATATGTGTCTGACCGGCGCAGCAATATGTTTTGTTTCCGTTCGGGCTTCGCCCTCTCTACAACAAAACATATTGCATTATCGTTCTTCTTTTATTTTTTTCTAAACTTGGTCTCACATCATTGACAAATGTACACTGTAAAAACCTTCTTTTTATATTAACAAAAAAACAGACCGGTGAGAGAACACGCAAAATACATAAAATAATGGACATATCTAACCGGATATATCCATTATCTTTTTTATTATCACTTTTAAAAGTTTTTTTAAAAATATTTTATTGTTTTATGTATGGTCTTGTCACTTTATCGACAGTCAGAGCCTGTCTTCGGAAAGACAGGCTCTGTTGTTTTACGAATTGAAAACATTGTTATCTGCAGTCGGAACATGATAGCAGATACTATCCATCTGTTCGGGAGGATGCATGTCACATATGCCCAGCTCCATAAAGACTGACAATCCCCAGTCGGGAATCAGTACGGGACATGCATATGCATCAAGATTTGAGCCTATCATTTCACATCCTGCAGCTATGCTCGAGCTCAGCTCAAAGCTGTCAAAGCATATATCAGGTTTTATATACGTTCTTTTCACCACAGCGACCTCCATAACTCAACGAGTCTGAGAATGAATGCCACTAATCTTTCAAAGAAGCTGCTTACGGGATTTGAAGACTCATTATCTGTATTATCATTTTCCGGTGTTTCGGGAGCTTCGTCGACATAAATTGTTTCTGTCATGACAGCATCGCTGAGATTTCCGTCCTTATCGGCAAAAACAACTGAATATGCCTGCTCTCCTGTCTGAGTAACAGTAAATGTGAATGTCCATTTCTTGTTACCGTTTTCGTCAATTACACAATCAGTCACTTCGTTACCGTCAACCGTTACACCGACAACATCAACGGGCGTTGTTATTTCGACAGTTGCCTGTGACCCCTCAACAAGGTCTGTACTGCTCCATTCAATATTCACATTTTCAGGTGAGAAAGATTCATCCTCCTCCAATGAAACTGAATATCTGCGGAAAGCCATGACTGCAGCCTCGGGTGTTGATGAGGTTACTGCAAGCATAAGTCCCTGCTGTTCAGAAGTCTGAGCCTCTGAGTAAGTCCACTTGAAGTTTGTAAGAGAAACGATAGTGTCTGAATTGTTGACTATTATAATAGGATACTTTGTTTTATAAATACCCTGTTCAAGAGCATTTTCCTCCCACACAAGATAGGGAGTGAGACGCCTGAACATTTCCGTACCGCCCCTGACTGTTATCATACCCGGAGTTGTATATGCGGAATTCATAACAAGCAGGTCGGTCTGAGTTGAATCCGATACCTGACCGACAGTTTTTATGCCAAGCTGAAGGCTTTCGGGTTCAAATGCTCTGTCAGACATAATGTGGAAAGCTATTGCCTGACCCTTTTTAAGATAAAGCTCGTTGTTGGGGCCTGCTTCCTTGTATGCATCACTGAGAAGTCCGTCATCACCGGGATTGAGTCCTTCGTTGCCGAGCTCTGCAATACCGTCAATGAAGACGATGCCCTTTGAATAGGTGTCATCAGCAAGAGTATAGACTGAATCATAGAAGGTGTTTGCATCAATCATGCTGGCTTTGACCTCTATGTGATTGGGGTCATACTCTTTATCGTTGATATATGCATCCTTTACGATATCAGACATCGAGGCTGAGCCTGCAACACCTGCCGGGTCATAGATTCTTACCGAATCAATATAAATCTCATATGCATTGTTCTGAGCTTCCTTGTCATACTTCATGTCAAATGCTTTGAGATATTTGGGAGTGATGACAACTCTGTAAGTACTGTAAGCAAGACCTCTTGACCTTATAATCGGAACCTGATAAAGTCCGTCCTGACCTGCCGATGTATCGGGAACAAACTGATTGTTCTCGGAATCATATCCGTAGCCGTAATAGGTCTGCACGATATAATTCTTCACACGCTTGCCTGTCTGAGTATCATAAACAGTAACAAGCACGGCACCTGTATCTGAATTTGTCACGCTGAAAAGGTCAAAGCCCGTACCGCAGAACACAAACTCAGCCGTAGGCTCCTTATTGAGTGATGCAGCATCAACGGATACATACTTTGAACTGCCGAGGCTGTAGGTTATCTGAGAATCCTCATATGCAGTATCCTTGCCGTAAACATTGTTTGCGTCATACTGACCGAAGCTGAATGTACCCGGTCTGTCCTCAGCCTGGAATTTATCTGTATAGGTCTCCCCTGCTGTCTGCCATTTATAATCGCCTGAATCATTGAAGGTGAAGAATGAATCCTCATAATAAATATTGGCAGCAGGAATAACCGTTACGGTTGTGTAGAAATACATGCCGTTATTTGTGACAAATTCATAATAGAAAACTTCTTCGTCACTCATTGTCATGTTGGATGGAGTATAGACAATCTGTTCACCGCTGACAGCTGCAGTACCGTTTTCAAGAGCGATGCTTCCTGCACCGTCAGTAAATCTTGAAGATGAGTAATCCTGTGAATTCAGTACTGTACCGTCAAGAAGCTTGGTGCCGACTGCGGTAATCTTACCGTTACTTGCTTTTATGAAGTCATTAGCAAGAACATTGATTTTAACGGGAAGTCCGTAGTCAATAACAACTGCGTCGGGAAGTATACCTTCAACAAGAAGCACGGCAAATGAAACATGTGTGTTTGTGTAATCGGTAACACCCGGCACTTCACCGTGACCTGAATGTGTTATTGTACCGTCACGGAAATATGTTGTATAAACATCAGCACCATCGTCATTAATTTCCGCCTTACTGGGATTATCACCGCTGGAGACTGCTATTGAATATGAAGTTGACTCATTGAAAAGTCTGTAACCTGCAGGCAATTCTTCATTTGCAACAAGTGTATATGCCGTATATTCATCTGCACTGTTGAGAAGAATATCCTTTGTCTGTTCCTGACCGACAAGCACTCTTTCAGCAAACGGAACAACAATTCCCTCTTTATTGACAGGCTCACCGTTTTCATTAACAAGATAAAACTCAAAATTGACTGCCGCCTGATGCCAGCCCATTGAAGGAATGGGGAAAATCTGCTGACACTTATTGCCTATGTAATTGATATAATCAAGATGTGCATATTCATTTGTGTCATAAATACCCGCAGATCTTTCACCCTCTGCAGAGCCTTCAAGATAAGCATAATATCTGAGAGTTATTTCATCTCTTGTAATGTCACCGATATTCCATGTGAAAGTTTCATTAAGAATATCGTATGTCACATATCTGCCGTTTATCTTGCTTGTAGCAACATCATAGATATTGTCTGAAAGAAGTGATGAATAAGCAGCTGTGAGATTACCGTTTGAATTTGTTTCAAATGTAATTCTCTCATGTACTGTATATTCATTTCTTGTACCGTCAGAGTTAAGTGTCCATGATCCGATTTCAATATGCGGAGCCGGATCAAGAGTAATTGTTGCCATTCCGTTAGCAAGATCGAAAGAAGGTGCAAACTGAAGGTTGAAGTTTTCACCCATTTTGTCAGTTACAACAGCATTGTTTGCAGCATATACAATTGTTGAAAGAATGCTGTCGTATGCATGCTGAAGATTGCCTTCTGCATAATAGAAATACTCAGGCTCACTTGCCATTGTGGTAAGAATGTCATTTGTAAGTGTACCCGGTGCACCTGCATCATAGCCGATAGTGAATATTGTAGCACCGAGTCCTTCACGGTATCCGTTATAATAATCGAATACAGGCATATCATCAACAGTTGAGCCGATATCTGTTTTCAGAATTTCAGCAAACCAGTTTTCACCACGGGGATTGAAATACTGCGCAGCAGGATATGTTGCGGGGTCGTTGATATATGACTGAAGAAGCGAATGTGATGAATCACCTCTGAGCCATGCTTCGTATACACCGTCAGGATCGTCTGTAGAACCGTATTTTACCTGAGTTCTGTTGAAAACAAAGGGTTCACCGTCTGACATAAATACGACATACTGCATTTTGTTTGCCTCAGGGTCATTTTCTGAAGCCTTGAGAATGTCATAACATGTCTGAAGACCGAAGTCGTAGTTTGTACCTGCAGTATTATTGTATGCAAGAGAGTCAATCTGAGAAGCAAGTGCCTCAGAATCTCCGATTTTCATAAATGCACCTGCAGGAGTACCGTCACCGGTAACAATTTTGTCTTCAGTACTTGAGGTATGTGTTGAATAGTCGGGTGTAGTATCCGTGATGGACTCATATACATTTCTGTAACGGTCAAAAGTAACGATTGCAACACGGTTTTTAACATTTGAATTAACAATCTGAAGAGCAAATTCTCTTGTATCTTCAATTGCATTCTGAAGTCGGTTTGAATCATTCATACTGGATGAATGGTCAAATACGATAACAACGTCAACAGACTGAGGAAGAGGAACACCTGTAACAGCAAGCTCAACCTCTGTTACACCTGATGTCTGGAAATTATATCCGCCTGCGTTGTTTGATGCTGTTTTATTGATACGCACAGCACCTTCGTGAGGATACTGAGGATAATCTTCGGTTGGTTCTTCATATGATTCTGTTGAAACATTGAATGTAGTTCTTACTGTCTGAGAAATACTCTCACCGTTGACATCAGTGCCGGTAACAACAAGTGTTACTGTTACATAACCGTTTCTGCCGGTATAGGTAAGAAGACCGTTTTCGTCAATTGTTGCAACACTATCATCAGATACAGACCACTGAGTGCTTTCGATTGTATCAAAGTATCTCGTATATCTTAACAGCTGTTCGGTATCTCCGCTGACAATTTCATATCTGTTCTGAAGAACATTTGTAAGGTCTTTGGTGCCGATTGCAGTTGAAATCTTTATCTTAACATCAGGAGCAACAGATGATGAAGATACTCTCTGATAAATAAACATTTTGCTACGCAGATCACCTGCAGACAAACGGAATTCATTGTCACCGTTAACAGTAAGAGCATTTGGTTCCGAAGCCGTACCGTTCATATATGCAAAGGATTGTTCAGAGTAAAGCTTGATATTTGAATTCGATTCAAAAGTAATAAGATAGGCATCTTCAGCATATCCGTCACCGATTGTCGGAGTAGTAACAATCTGTCTGTAAGGATTTACCGATTTATCAGTAACAAAAGCAAGGTACTCTCCCGTTGCTGCATTTCTGAAATAATAAAATCCTTCAACATCACTCGAAACACATTCCCATACAGCGTGCAGATCAGAATTAATTATTGCAGCTCCTTCTTCCGTATTAATAATATCACAACTGATACCTTCCATACGGAATTCTGAAGAACCTATATTCGTATCAGACATAATCACCGTTGCACCTGCTGATTCTGAAGGTGCAAACACATAGAATTCACCGGGAACAAAATCCCGTGTAAATACAAATGTATTCGCAGTTGATTCATTCTGTTCAAGAACGCTGATATCCACACCTGATGTGGCTGTATCATACGCACCGTCAGCATCGGGAACAAGTGATTTTGCTGTTACGCTGATTGTTGTTGTTCCTGCTTTGCCTGTATATGTCACAAGACCGTTGTTGTCAACTGTTGCGACATCAGGATTGCTTGAAGACCACGTGTATTCAACATAAGTAGGATTGATAAAATATTCAGGCTTTGCCATAAGAGGCTCTGTCTGGAAAGGACAGACGTCAGGTCTTGTGAGTGTTGTGTTTTCAACATTCACATACTGAGAACGGATATGAACATAGGATTCGAGCGTTGTTTCTTCATAGAGATAAACCTTTGAAGATTCTGCCGATGCACCTTTAGAAAGTCTGAAATATCCGTTACCGCTGAGCCTTATACCGGAATAATACGTTTTGACATTTCCTGAATCATCAGTCACCTCAAATGATTCTGTATTGCGGAATACTGTTCCGTCATAGAACCACTGATAAAGATTCTCCGAAGAAGAATCAACCTGTCCGCTTGTTGAAACTGCACCTGCTGTTGCACCTGCCCAGAGGTACGAAGAATCTGCCTCATTCACAAAATAGTAATAACCCGAAGTGCCGCTTTCTTCAGCAACCCAGACTTGTTCTGTTTTGTCTACGGGCAATTCAATATAAACATTTCCGTCTGTGGAATCAGGCTGAACGACAATATACTCTTTTCTGAGGTTTTTAGCATCATAATGTGCACCTGACATAACAGATGCTGCACCGACAGCTTTTTCAGATACAACAACATATGATTTGCCGGGAACAATTGTATCTGTATACTTAAAAACTCTTAAAGGCTCGCCTGCAAGAAGAGTATTGTATGTTACTGTTGCAGAAGCAGAGTTTCCTTCAGAATCTGTTACCAGGTAAGTGATATCAACAGTTCCTTCAAGCCCTTTGAATGTAACTACACCGTTACTGTCAACAGCAGCAATACTTTCATCTGAAGAAATCCACTGTACGGTTACATCTTCACCGAAATTGGAATGTGAACCTTTGAGTGTGAGCGTTTTTCCGTCGTGCACAGCATACACAGTTTTTTTCACACCTGCAACGGATGTATTATCCTGCGTCAATGTGACAAACGGGTCAACAATTGTTCTTTCATATAAAAACTGTTCTTCAATTGTACTTTCTGTTGCGGCACGGAAATTTATATCACCGCTGAATTCAATACCGTAGCTTTCATCAGAAACAAGTTTACCTGCAGAATTAAGTCTCCAGATTGTACCGGAATGTGCCGGATCAGATGTAACGCCCAGGTCAAGAGCATTGTCAGAACCCTTTACTGCATAAAGATATCCGCCGAGCTTTTCATTGACAAGACGGACATTACCCGATGAGTCGGAAACTGCTGTCCATACATGATTGTCATCGCTATTATATATACCGGGTGTACCGTCAACATTTTCAACTGATACACTGCAGGCAGTCAGACGCATATCATAGTCTGTTTTTCCCGTGATTATAACAGGCAATCCTGCCGCATAAGCAGAACCTTCAATATTTGCATTTGAAATGATATAAGAGTGGCCCGCAATAAAATCATCTGTAAGAGTAAAAACTTCTACGGGTCTTGTACCACGGCTGACAAGAATATTGACAGACTTTGTAACAGTTGTTTCACCGTCTGTTACAACATAGTTGATTGTTGCTTCACCGCTGCCCGTAAATGTAACAAGACCGTTTTCAACGGTTGCAACCGAAGTATCTGTACTTGTCCAGGTGACATTGATATCTTCACTCTTTGTTGAGAAACCTGTGAATGAACCGTCAAGCATTATTGTGTCGCCATAGGATGCTTCATAAAACTTCAGAGTCATTCCGTTGACATCCGAACCGCCTTTGTTAAGAGATACAACGGGGTTGTATTCATTGGGAATAGTAGTTGTTTCTGTTTTTCCCGGTACAGAGTGCTCCTTTACAAAACCATAGAAATACAACTGTGTACCTGATGTTGTCATTGTGTAGTTATTCTCGTTATTTTTTGCTATGCTGTATTTTGTAAGATTTTTGTTTGTAAGTATATTCTTATTTAACGCCCACTGTGCCACATCGGTAAAATCAGTGACAAGAACAAGCCCGATGTTCTTACCGTTTTTATTGTTGCCTGTACCGGCAAGATAGTTGTTGCCATTTTTAAATGCGTAATAGTCTCCATTTACAGAAACGGTCCAGACTATTGATGCATCAGGATTTTTTATATGGTTTTGTTCACTTATTTCATCAGCAGGAGCACTTACAGTAACGCCTGCACCATTAAGAACTCGTGTTCCTGTGTCTGTTGAAATCGCATATGTGCTACCGGCCGTATCTGATGAAGCAATAATATATTTATTGCCTGATACTAACGTTGAAGTAAGCTCATAAATATCATACTTTTCGCCGCCGATTTCTTCTGTTTTTATTTCATATGCAGGTTTTACGGTGTAAGTTACAGTATCGGTATAAACCGAGCCGTCAGCAGCAGTCACGGTAAGAGTGACATCTGTTGTACCTTCTGTTCTGAAAATCAGCTGAGCATTTTTTCCTGCAGGAAGAACTGTAATTACAGAATCGTCAGCAACAGACCACGAATATATCGCACCTTCAATATTTGCAACCGTGCCGTAAATTACTTCACTGTCACCCTGAGTCCCCTCACCGTCGCTGTTGATTCTGACGTAAGGGTCTGTTGTAAGAGGATTGATTCTGTTTATAGTTTCAGTTGTGTAAACACCTGCTGTGGTGTATCGTGAAATTTCAATTGAAACGGGACAAATCTCAAAAGCGCCCATTGTGAGTGTATTTGTTGATGTGGATGATGATGAGTTGTTTGAATAACCAACATAACCATGGTTCATATATGTGAAATTAAGGGTCTCGTCAGTATAACCTGAAGCTCCCTGCTGAGCAGTATCGGGAATGGGGATTCTGATTGTTTCGCCATTTGCGATATAGTTTACGGCACCGCCGATATAGTCATCGTATTTGCTTGAGTGGTTGTGACCGAAAAGGAATATAATATCAAGCTTTTCTCCGTATTCATTGAGAACATCAAAAAGGTACTTTGAATAAAGATTGTCACCGTAGCTGCTTCTTGAAGAATGATGAAGCGGAACATGTGTTGAAATGAAGACAGGTCTGTTGTCGCCTGTTTTAACAAGATTCTCAAGCTTTACGGCAACAGTCTGAGCAAGTGTCTGAACAACTTCACCGTAGCCTGATGTACCTGCCTGCCCTGACTTGAAATTATCTTCATTAATTGAGTAAACAACGAAGTCATCAAACTCATAATAGCCTGTGGGAGTGAGAACGCTGTCTGCAGAGTCGTGGTTGCCCTGTGTATAGATAAGATTTTCCTCATCATATCCGGGATAAACAGCAAGAACGGTTTCCGTTACCTTGGGAACCTGTATTTCAGGGTCTTCTGAACCTGCTGTATAGTCACCGCCGAAGATGAATGCATCAGGTGTTGCCGTGATACCGTCTGCAATTGCAGAATTCATCATGGCAGTCAGATTATCATAGCATGTACCTGACTGAAAGTCCGATGCCGTGAACACGGTTGCATAAGCATCCGCAGCCTTGGCAAAGCTCAGCAGAGACCCTGCGGGCAGACATGATAATGCTATGATTAATGAAAGCATCAAAGACATTGATTTTTTAAAGATGTGTTTTGTCTTCATAATATTCACCCATATATAAAAATTTATATTTTTAATTATTATATTAAAATATTATAGCATTAAAGCAAACATATATCAACCGTTTCAGCACTTACATAATGACGACTTTTGTCAATATTTGATAACAAATTTAGACACAATTAACAATTTGTTATCAATTATTCAATTTTGGAATTGTAAGTTTAAATATATAATAGGCAAACAAGATTCTTAACAAAATCCTTCAGACCGTATTGACCGTAAAAAGAAGTTGATGTAAAATACAAACCGGCATTTTTCATTTAACAGGAGGAAACACATATGGCATGGTATGACGAAGCCGTATTTTATCATATTTATCCCTTGGGAATGACGGGAGCGCCGAAAACAAATGATTACGGTGAGCCCGTACACAGACTCAGCACCCTGCTCCCCTGGATTTCACATATCAGGGAAATCGGCTGCAACGCCCTTTATATCGGCCCTCTTTTTGAGTCTGTCGGCCACGGCTACGAAACAACAGATTACAAAAAGCTTGACTCAAGACTCGGCACAAACGAAGACCTGACAGCCTTTGTAAGTGAGTGTCACAAAAACGGAATCCGTGTGATTCTTGACGGCGTTTTCAACCATACGGGAAGGGATTTCTTTGCATTCAGGGATATCAGGGAAAAGAGAGAAAGCTCACAGTACAGGGACTGGTACTGCAATGTGAATTTCCGGGGCAACAACTCCTTCGGTGACGGCTTTTCCTACGAAAACTGGGGCGGATACGACCTTCTTGCAAAGCTGAATCAGCGTAACCCTGCTGTCAGGGATTACATCTGCGATGTTATCCGTTTCTGGGTAAAGGAATTCGATATCGACGGCATCCGTCTTGATGCTGCAGATGTTATGGATTTTGACTACATGAAGGCACTCCGTCAGACGGCAAATGAAGTAAAGCCCGATTTCTGGCTCATGGGTGAAGTCATTCACGGCAATTACTCCCGTTGGGCAAATGACGGCACTCTCCATTCCGTAACAAACTACATGCTGCACAAGGCGTTGTACTCTGCACACAACGACCATAACTATTTTGAAATTGCCCACACAATCAAGTATGTCAACGATATGACGGGTAACCGTCTTAAGCTGTACACCTTCGTTGATAATCACGATGTGGAGAGTATTTATACAAAGCTCAGGAACAAAGCCCATTTCGTGCCCGTTCATGTGCTCCTTTACACATTACAGGGCATTCCATCAATCTATTACGGCTCCGAATTCGGCATTGAGGGCAGAAAAGAAAAATTCTCCGACGACTCCCTGAGACCTGCACTCAATTCTGAGGATTACAGCAATGCAGCTCAGACAAATCCCTGCACAATGCTTATAAAAGCACTCGGCACAATCCGTAAAAATACACCTGCGCTGTGCTACGGTGATTACAAAGAGCTTGAGCTGCAGACAACACATTTTGCATTCTCAAGAACCCTTGACGGAAAGAGTGTTCTTGTCACCGTCAACAATGCAGACAAGGATGTGTGCATGACTCTTCCTGCAGGAAATTCATCGGAATATGTCGGTGCACTCTCGGGCGAAAGGGTAATTGCAGATAACGGATTCATCCGTGTGAATGTGCCTGCCTCTTACGGTGAAATCTGGCTTCCTGACGGGTTTAAGGAGGATTATTCCGTCCATGTAAAGCCTGTTGAAATCAAGAAAGAAACAGAACAGGTAACAATAAAAAAAGAACCTGAACCGGAAAAGAAAACAGAAGAAAAACAGCCTGAGCCCGTTGTCATAAACATTGATAAGCCCTATGAGGAAATGACTGTGGAGGAGCTTCAGGAGGCAATTCTTGAAAAGATGAGACGCAACGGTCCCGTAACTCAATACATGCTCGGAACCGTAAGGGAAAACACACATCACGGCTCCCTTCTCAACTGGGTCAGAAGCTTCAGATAAAAGAATAATGCAACAAAAGGGGGATGTAAAAAAAGTGTAGACCGCAAAAACGGCTACACATAAAGATTTTTAACATGTTAAAACTAAAAAATAACGACAAAAAATAAAAAATGGAGAAAAAGGCGTTTTTGCTATAAATAAACTTCACCACTCGACGTAC
>JAFUIY010000108.1 GCA_017473925.1 Clostridia bacterium
CCGCCGCCTACGCAAGCTACGATAGCGTCGGGGAGCTCGCCCGTCATATCGGTGAACTGCTCTCTTGCTTCAATACCTACAACGCTCTGGAAGTCGCGTACCATCATAGGGAAGGGATGCGGTCCGAGGACAGAGCCGATGCAGTAAATTGAATCATTGTATTCCTTGCTGTATGCATCGAAAGCTGCGTCAACTGCCTCTTTGAGTGTCTGAAGACCGTGTGTTACTTCAACAACGTTTGCACCGAGAATCTTCATTCTTGCAACATTGGGAGCCTGCTTCTTGATGTCAACAGAGCCCATATAGATATCACATTCAAGACCGAAGTAAGCAGCTGCAGTTGCAAGAGCAACACCGTGCTGACCTGCACCTGTTTCTGCAATAACCTTTTTCTTGCCCATGTACTTTGCAAGAAGTGCTTCACCCATGCAGTGGTTGAGCTTGTGAGCGCCTGAATGGTTAAGGTCTTCTCTCTTTGCATAAAGCTGAACCTTGCCGCCGAGAGCATCTGAAAGTCTTTCGAGATGTGTCACGGGAGTGGGTCTGCCCTGGAATTCCTTTCTGATTCTGCGAAGCTCTGCGATGAACTTTCTTGACTGACAGATTGAGTAATATGCCTCTGTGATTTCAGCCATTGCAGCTTTGAGCTTGTCATCAATGTAAACTCCGCCGTACTTGCCGAAGTAACCGTTCTTATCGGGATAATTGTTAAAATAAGTATCAAAATCTACGCCGTTGAAATTCATTGTAAAATCCTCCGTTTATAATAAAGTAAAATATAATTTTATAATGTGCTACGCCATCGTTTTGTTAAGAGAATCATGATAATTCCTCCGAAAAAATAAAAAAGCCCCAAACAGAAAACCTCTCTGTCTGGGACGAATAAACATATCCGCGGTGCCACCCTGATTTACGGCATTGCCGTACACTTTAAAAGATACCATCATATCTCCGGCAAATAACGCATGCCTTGCGTTGCAGCATTTGACTGCACCCTCAGCGGTCCATTTGACAAATGTTTCTTACCCTTTCTCAGCAACAGGGCTCTCTGTGAAGGCTTATCTGCCTTTATCTCCGCCTCAACGGTTTGTGGTATTAAGTTGAAACAATTATAACACCATAAAATGATGTTGTCAAGAAGAAAAATGAATAATAAAGAGGTTGTTCTATGGAACAACCTCTGCCATATAATGATTACTTATCAAGACTTCTCATTGTGGGGAAGAGAAGAACGTCACGGATAGCAGCTGAATCTGTAAGGAGCATGCACATTCTGTCGATACCGAAGCCGATACCGCCTGTGGGTGCCATACCGTATTCAAGAGCAGTCATGAAGTCTTCGTCTGTTGTGTTTGCTTCATCGTCGCCTGCTGCAAGCTGTTCCTCCTGAGCCCTGAATCTTTCTCTCTGGTCAATGGGGTCATTAAGCTCTGAGTAAGCATTTGCCATTTCCCATCCGTTCATGAAGAACTCAAAACGCTCAACATAATCGGGGTTTTCAGGCTTTCTCTTTGTAAGGGGAGAAATCTCAACGGGATGGTCCATAAGGAATGTGGGCTGAACGAGATGATGCTCAACAAATTCCTCAAAGAAGAGGTTGAGGATATCGCCCTTCTTATGTCTTTCTTCAAACTCAACATGCTTTTCCTTAGCGATAGCCTTTGCTTCTTCGTCTGTCTTGATTTCGTTGAAGTCTACACCTGCATACTTCTTGACAGCATCAAGCATTGTGATTCTTTCAAAGGGCTTGCCGAGATCCATTTCAACACCGTTGTAAACAATCTTTGTTGTGCCGAGAACAGCCTGAGCAACATGACGGTAAAGATTTTCAGTAAGATCCATCATACCGTGGTAATCTGTGTATGCCTGATAGAGCTCCATAAGTGTGAACTCGGGGTTGTGTCTTGTGTCAAGACCTTCGTTACGGAAAACTCTGCCGATTTCGTAAACTCTTTCCATACCGCCGACGATAAGACGCTTGAGGTAAAGCTCAAGTGAAATTCTGAGCTTGAGGTCTTCATCAAGTGCATTGAAATGTGTTTCAAAGGGTCTTGCCGCAGCACCGCCTGCATTTGAAACGAGCATGGGTGTTTCAACCTCAATAAAGCCCTGAGAGTCAAGATATCTTCTGATTTCTCTGATAATAAGTGAACGCTTGATGAAGGTATCCTTTACATCAGGGTTCATGATAAGGTCAAGATAACGCTGACGGTATCTTGTTTCCGTATTTGTAAGTCCGTGATACTTCTCGGGAAGAGGAAGAAGTGACTTTGTAAGGAGCTTTACTGACTTTGCATGAACTGAAATCTCGCCTGTCTTTGTCTTGAAAACAAAGCCCTTGACTTCAACGATGTCACCGATGTCGTATTTCTTGAAATCGGCATACTCATCCTCGCCTATGTCATCGCGTCTGACATAAACCTGCATTTTGCCTTCACGGTCATGGATATTCATGAAGCTTGCCTTACCCATGGGGCGCTTTGTCATGATTCTGCCGCAGATGGCAACATCCTGATTTTCAAGCTCATCGTATTTTTCGATAATCTCAGTGCTGTGATAATCCTGCTGTGCGAGAGTTACCTGAAACGGGTCTTTTCCTGCTTCCTGAAGTGCAGTAAGCTTATCGACTCGTATCTGTCTGAGTTCGTTTACATTCTGTTCAGGTGCTTCGTTTTCAGCAGCCTGATTCTTAATTTCGTCTGCCATTTTTATGCTCCTATTTATAATAAATTACTTTGAAATTTCTCTGATTTCAAGTGAGATAACTCCGCCGGGAGTTTCAACCTCAACAACATCACCGACTCTGTGTCCGAGAAGACCTTTGCCGATGGGTGATTCGTCAGAAAGCTTGTTTTCAAGAGGGTCTGCCTGAGGGAATCCGACGATCTGATACTTTACTTCTTCATTGAATTCCTTGTCAAATACCTTTACGAAAGAACCGATGTGAACGGTGTCTGTGCCGAGGGCTGATTCGTCAATGATTTTTACATGCTGGAGAGTGTACTCCATTTCTGTAATCTGAGCTTCAAGCTTGCCCTGCTCTGACTTTGCTTCATCATATTCGCTGTTTTCGGAAAGGTCGCCGAATGACTTTGCTTCCTTGATTTTTTCTGCAACTTCGTTTCTTCTTGTTGTACGAAGATATTTAAGCTCGGCTTTAAGTTCGTCAACAGCCGCCTGGGTTAAAAGAAATTCGTCTGCCATTTTATTTCATCCTTTCAGATACTTAAATCTTTACAATTACACATTATTATAACTAAAAAACAATGCCGTGTCAAGTTATACATAAAAAATAATGCTCTTCCGTCTGTCAGGACTTGCCGAAATACGGATTTTGAGCTCCTGAATTATTTCATGCACGGTTTTTTCCTCTGCATCACTGCACATTGTGGCACAGAAAGCATGTGAAAGTCTCTTTTCACGGTTCATTTCATACATCGCACCAAGGAAGTCGTTGTCATCGATAAATGCAGGGCACATTTTTCTTATATCATCAAAGCCTTCAACCCTGCAGGGGCTTATTCCCGAATGAGCAGAAAACAGTATACCTTTCCCGTTGTAGGGGTATGTTCCGTCTGCATCAATGATGAATGAATGCATTTCGGGCTCACATCTGCCGGCGGTAACAGTCACGCCTGCCCCGAATTCACCGTAAACTGACTGTATCTGCGGAAAATAACGGTAATCATTCCTTGTCACAACCACAGTTTCTCCCGAATATCCGGCTATACACGGCAAAAGGTAAGAATATTTTCCGTCCCTGTCATTGATATAGCATTTTGTCCTGAAGCCTGACATATACAGCTCCTTAAGAATCATACTCATTGTGTTGAAAAGAAGAATGTTGATAAACTTTTCATTTGTAAACCTTTTAAGTATTGAATCATCGGGCAGATACAGGGTTCTGTCTGTAATGACACGGGCAGAATGTCTGCCTATAAAAGCAGCAACCTCATCCCAGTTGACACCCGTTTCACTGTCCGAAACATCCACAATATAAAACCTTTCACCCCCGCCCGTCTGATGCTCCGTGACCTTACGGACAGTCTGTCCCTTTCTTACCTTCTTTTTCCCCGACTCCACGAGATTGAGTACCACAAACATTTAATTCCTCCGCTAATAAATTGTCTGTAATATATATTAATCTCCACGGGCTTTTATTCAGAAAAAGAGAGCCGGCGAAACCGGCTCTCCTGTTATTCTGTTAAATTAATCCATACCGAAAAGTGCTCTGATCTTTGCAAAGAGGTTATTGAAGAATTCCTTGATTCTTTCAAGAAGAGACGTTGTTTCTTCAACAACAACTTCCTTTGTAGCCTCAGTTACTGTTTCCCATGTAACTTCCTTGGCTTCAGGCATTACGAATACGTCGTTAAGGTCGAATTCCTCTTCAACACCGTCCTTGTTGACTGTATACTTGAAACCGTCAACAACAATCTTTGTTGTGGGAGTAACAGCAACCTCTGTGAATGAATAGTCATTCATCACGCCATTTTCAAGAACATACTTCATGAATGTGACATAACCGTCATCAACACCGATCATGTTGATCTTGTAGTCCTCGTCTGCAAGGAAGAGAACCTTTACATATTCCTTGTTGTATTCACAGTAAGCTGACTTAGCCATACCGTATGCTGACTTGTATGATGATTCTTCGCCGTCCTTGACTCTGAAGAGAAGTGTATCATTGTCATAAACAAGAGTGTTGACGGGACAATAAATACGGACAACAGACTCAATGGGAGTCATATCTGCAACGGGAGTTTCAAAGAGAGCATTGACCATCATGTCAAGTGCTGCCATGTTAGCTGTATATTCTGTACATGAATAGTCAAAAAGCTTTGACTTGATCTTGTTGATGATACCGCCGTTCTGAGCCTCAAGGAGGTTGTAGAGTGACTGTTCACCGAATGATCTTACAGAGATTGTTGCATATGTGCCGAACATTGCACGTGCTGCATCGTAATTTTCTGCTGATGCATCGTATGCCTTGAGAGCATAGTCAAGGATTGTGTTTTCTGCATAGTAAGATGCGATAAGAGCATCGAAAAGAACATACTGGTCGCTTGTGTTCCAGAGAACGTCTGCAACTGAACCGCCGATATTGAAAATCTTCTTTGCTGTTGCTGTGTATACGTTTGATTCAGCAGCAAGGTTGAGAAGCATGTCGATACCCTGATTCTGGAGATCCTGAGTAGCCTCGTTAAGGAAGAAAGCAATCTGTTCTTCGATAGCTGTTGTAGCTTCTTCGATAAGCTGGAGAGCAGCTGTTCTCATGGGTTCATATTCTGTATTGTCTGCCACATACTGAAGCATTTCAACATAGTAGCCGTTTGCAAGCTGAACAGACATAATCTGTGAGTATGCAAGGATAAGACCTTCTCTGATGTCCTGCCATGCATGGCCTGCTTCAATAAGAATGTTTACAACCTGGAAGGTTGTACTCCACTCTGCTGATTCAACAAAGCTGAGAACGTCTGAATGGTCATCAAGGAAGCCGTTGAGCTTTTCCATAAAGCTTGCAACATCTTCAGCAACCTCAAGGCCTTCGATGATATAGTCTACATAGCTGATACCCATTTCATAAGCATATTCTTCAATCATAGCCATGAGTATCTGCTTACATGTATCAATGTTTACTTCCTTTGAGAAATAGTTTTTCCATGCAGCGTCGTAAAGACCGAATGCTGTGTAAACAGCCATTGTGTCCTGAATGTCTTCACTGTTGTCAACTACATACTTATAATGAGCAAAGTTTTCGCCCTTCTGAAGAGTGTCAAGAAGAATCCAGTAATTTGCAAACCATGCATCGATAACTTCCTGAGAGTTTTCTTCAACTTTGTCGCTTACCTCAGCATTTTCTGTTTCCTGAGCAAATGCAACGGTAACTGCTGAGAAACACATGATAATTGCTAAGAAGATTGATAGGAATTTTTTCATAGGTGTTTGCCCCTTTCACAATTCTGTGTAAAATTATTGTATAAATATTGTAACCTCTGCAGCTATATTTTGTCAATTTCAAAATTGAACAAACTTTGAACAGTCTTTTAAGTCAAAATGACGAAGACTTATGTATTATTCATAGTTTATTAATATTTTTGTACATCCACCGTCATTCTTTTGAAAAAATATCGCAATATTCATGTTTTTTTATGCAAAATGCCGATAAACTATATTTCATTTGTTAACTTTAATACCCAACAGAATTCCATATAAAAACTGACTCTGTTTTCATATTTTTCTTATTTTTGTTTTCATATTTTTCTTATTTTGCACTTGAGAAAAAATTATATATATGGTAAAATAAATAAGAATATACTTTAAAATGGGTGCATATGATGAAAAAACTTCTGTCGGCTATTTTCACATTTATAATACTTTGTTCTTTTACATCTGTCGCAAAAGCAGGTGATAATTTTCATATTCTTACACAGGCATATAAAACACCGAACGGAAAAACAATGATTGTTTCCGACAAGGGTGACATCAGTAAGGCTCCCGAAAATTCACTCATGGCAATCCATTCAGCAGAAAATGCAGGTGCCGATATCATAAAAATCGATGTCAGAACAACTGCAGACGGAGTACTCATCCTCATGGCAGACGAAACTGTTACAAGAACATGCATCGGTTACGGTGAAAACACCGTCGTTTCGGAAATGACTTATGATGAAATATCAAAGCTCAATCTTCTCGGCGGAGAAGGCGGTTACGAGGCAAAAAAGACAACACTCACAGTCCCCACGCTTGAAGAGGTTTTCAGTGACAGAAAGCTGTACTATCTTTCGTCATCATCAACCGAAACAAAGCAAAAGGCGCTTTTCATGCTCGACTTTGACTGGGCAATCAGAGATAAAATCAGCAATCTTGTAACAGAAAACAGTATGCAGAATGAAGTCATTTTCTATATTGATGATGCAAAGCCCGACGAAATCACCACATGGAAGGAAACTCTCCCATTCGAGCCTATGATTATGACCTACTTCAAAGGCAATGTCATTTTTGCGGCAACGGCAAATGTAAAAACTGATGCAGAAACAGCAGACTGCATTCATCTTGCAACAAAAAATCCCTACGGTGTGATTTTCGGCGAAACAGTTCAGGGCACTGCTTATGAAGCAGGAATCAGAACAATGGCAACACCCTGCCGACCTGAAATATGCGGCACACAGATTCAGGACACCGAGGTCTGGTGGGATTACCTTATAAGTGCAGGCTTCAATGTTATCATGACAGATAATGTTGCAGGGCTGAAAGCTTATCTTGATGACTGCAGTGCAAAAGAGAGAATTCTTGACGATTATTTCAACAGCACCATAAAAGGCTATTCACTTCCCGATTTCAGCTCAGACAAGTTCCTTGATTACAGACGTGCATTCTATAACGCTTATGATTACACACTGGATGTTCTTGCTGACAACAGCAGTGCAAGAAGTGACATTGTAACTGCTGAATACGAGCTGAAAAAAGCATATAATGATATTTATGCAAACTACAGTGAGCTTGAAAAAGGCACTGCAGGTATGACGGTCAACCCCCTGACAATCTTCCTTTCAGCCCTTGCAATTGCTGTTGTGACAGTTGCAGAAATATATGTTTATAAAAAGAAAAAGAAGTAAGGAGCGTTATAATGGATAAAACCTTATTCATCACACTGACAATCGGTGCAATTGTCATCGAAGCTGTGTTCACACCGTTTTTCCTTCACTATCAGCGTCCCGGCATATGTCTTAAATCATTCATCTGCAAAATGATCTGTGCAAGCATGTTCCTTTCAGTCGGTCTTCTTGCATACTTCTACACAGGCAATACATCGGAATTCGCAAAATTCATCCTGATAGGGTTATCATCATCATGGGTCGGTGACCTGTTCCTTCATGTAAAACAGGGCAGTAAGGTTACATTCGGCATAGGTATGGCTTTCTTTGCAGCTGCCCATGTCCTTTATCTTGTAGCTTATTCAAAGGCAACATCACTCTACTTCCCTGACAACAGTCTTGTTGCAGTTCCTGAAATCCTTTCCGCTATAGCGATTGTTGCACTGCTTTACATCCTTTTCAACAAGAAATGGCATTTCACATTTTCAGCACCTGTTATTGCAGTGTTTGTGGTTTACGGTCTGATTCTTGCAACAATGTTTGTAAAGGCAGCATCATTCGGAATTCAGTATATAGCCGCAGGAAAACCTGTAGCCGGCGGTCTGAGCCTTGCCTTCGGCGGTGCACTCTTCTTCGCATCTGACATATCACTTGTCACAATTATGATTGATGATAAGCTGAAGAAAAACTACCGTCTCAAGGATTTCAACATCGGCTCATACTTCCTTGCACAGACACTTCTCGCAATTTCAGTCCTTTTCATAGGCAATATATAATCAATCGGAGGCAAAAAAATGAGAGCAATTATTTCAGTTATCGGTAAGGATACAGTCGGTATCCTTGCTGCAGTTTCAGCAAAATGTGCAGACTATAACATCAACATTCTTGATGTTACACAGTCTGTTCTTCAGGATATGTTTGTCATGGTCATGATGGCAGATATTTCAGGAATCAACTGCGATTTCTCGAAGTTTGTTGATGAAATGTCAGCCCTTGGCAACGAGAAAAATCTTTCAATAAGAGCAATGCACGAAGATATCTTCAATGCAATGCACAACATCTGAGGTGACAGACATTGCTTAACACAAAAGATATTCTTGAAACCATAACCATGATACAGGACGAGAATCTTGATATCCGTACAATCACAATGGGTATCTCACTTCTCGACTGTTGCCACAGTGACATTGATGTCTGCTGTGAAAAAATTTATAACAAAATAACAACTTATGCAAAAGACCTTGTAAAAACAGGTGAACAGATAGAAAAAGAGCTCGGTATTCCCATTATCAACAAGAGAATATCAGTCACACCCATCGCAATGGTGCTCGCTGCCTGTGAAAACAAGGATGCGGTAAAAATCGCACTCACTCTCGAAAAGGCTGCAGTAAAATGCGGAGTCAACTTCCTCGGCGGTTTTTCTGCCCTTGTCCAGAAAGGCTTTGCCCCCGGCGACAGAGAGCTTATTGCAGCTATTCCCGAAGCACTTGCAGTGACAGAGCATGTCTGCTCAAGTGTCAACATAGGCTCAACAAAAACAGGTATCAACATGGATGCCGTAAAGCTTATGGGTGAAACAGTTGTAAAGGCTGCCGAAATCACAAAGGACAGAAACTGCATAGGCCCCGCAAAGCTTGTTGTTTTCTGCAACGCTCCCGAAGACAACCCCTTTATGGC
The DNA here is from genome assembly GCA_017473925.1 of Clostridia bacterium. GTDB lineage: Bacteria > Bacillota > Clostridia > Oscillospirales > Acutalibacteraceae > UBA1081. The sequence continues at coordinate 9,276 of JAFUIY010000108.1, forward strand.
AGGTGCATTCCACGGTGCAGGTGAACCCGACTGCGTTATCAATGTCGGTGTCTCGGGCCCCGGTGTTGTAAGAGCAGCCCTTGCAAAGTCAAAGGATCTCGACCTGACTCAGGTTGCAGATCTTATAAAGAAAACTGCATTCAAAATCACAAGAATGGGTCAGCTCGTCGGCACAATAGCATCAGAAAGACTCGGTGTGCCCTTCGGCATTGTTGACCTCTCACTTGCTCCCACACCTGCAGTCGGTGACTCTGTCGCACATATTCTTGAGGAAATCGGTCTTGAACAGTGCGGATGTCCCGGCACAACAGCAGCCCTTGCAATGCTCAACGACGCTGTCAAAAAGGGCGGTGTTATGGCATCAAGCCACGTGGGCGGTCTTTCAGGTGCATTCATCCCCGTTTCAGAGGATGCAGGTATGATTGACGCTGCAAGAAGCGGCTGTCTCCGTCTTGAAAAGCTTGAAGCAATGACAGCTGTCTGCTCAGTCGGTCTTGACATGATTGTTGTCCCCGGTGACACAACAGCCGCAACAATCTCAGCTATCATTGCAGACGAAGCCGCAATCGGCATGGTCAATTCAAAGACAACTGCAGTAAGAGTAATTCCCGCAATCGGCAAAAAAGAGGGCGAAGAGCTTGAATTCGGCGGTCTTCTCGGCTCGGGTCCCATAATGCCCGTCAACACATACTCCCCTGCAAAATTCATTAATCGCGGCGGCAGAATCCCTGCTCCCATGCAGAGCCTGAAAAATTAAAGCATGAAAAAAGATTACGGGTCGGAGCATCATACTCCGACCCGCTTTTTATATTATTGAATTTTTTTTCAGAGCTGAAATCAGAAGCCGCTTACCTTGAACACTATAAGCTCTGTTGCCGATTTATCTTCTCTTTCTTCTGTCATAACGGAAATGATACTGCCGTCAGAGAGCAATGCTGAGTTGCAGAACCAGGGATAATTTGTGCTGAACAGGTCGCCGTCTGAAATTTCTGCCACGAAATTGCCGTCGTTATCCCACAGAAGGACATCTCTCATGTTTCCGTCAAAGCCGATATATCCGTTTGCAGACTTTGCCACAAATGTAACGCTTCCGAGTCCTTCGCCCTCTGAATCACAGAGAGTTTTCTGCAGAACACCGTCTTTGTTATATATAAATACTTTATGACCGCTTTCATCTTTTGCATTTGCACATACATAAATATTGTTTTCGTCAACATTCAGATGCATTATTGTGTCTGCTTCCTTGAATGTTATGGGAGTTGTTGTGTATGTATCACCTGAGAATGTCACAATGTTGCATTCTTCCGAAGTAAAGTAGTCAACGCCCCATGTTCCTGACGGATGAATTGCAAAGTCATATAAATCCTCATAGGTTGCAACAATTTTATCATTTTTTATGCAGATAACATCATTCATTGAACCGCTGACCCAGAGTGCTCCGTCTGCAGTGGCTTCAACCATGTCATATTCATCCTCAGGAAGTTCGATTTTCTCACTGAATGTAAGCTCGCCGTCTACAATAATACATTTTCTCAGCTCACCGTCAACAAGGAGATATACTGTGTTTCCGATTGCAGCAACAGAATGGTCAAATACTTCATTTGTTGCAATGTATTCTTCTGTCTTTATCCACTCTGCCCTGACAGTCAGTGAGCCTGCCTGCACACTCTTGCTCTCAGCTGAGAAAGGTGTACCTTCCCATTCCCAGGGACCGTCTTCATTGCCGATATCCTCAAGTGTGATTGTCAGACCTTTGAGCAGGTCATCAATACGGGTATCAGTTGTATCAGTCGTGTCAAATTCAATTGTTACCGTTGCACCTGCCCCCTCAATACGGTTGAAGTAAACAACAGTATCATCCTCATCATCATATTTCAGAAGGTCAACACCGCCGATTTTTACTGTTTCGTATGCCTTGTTGACTTCATATTCATACTGATTGAAGCCGTAATAAGCAAGGTCGTCACGGAAATCATAAGGCTCATCTACATCAACTTCAATTTCAGCATTTATAAGATAATATTCAGGGTCTTCAGGGTCGGGGATCTGAAGTACGATATAACTATAGTCTTCTTCATTGACTGTGTCTTCGCTGTAGTATGTCCAGACTTTATCATCATACTCAAGTGAAAACAACGATGTTTTTATTGCACCGTCAACACTCTCTACCTGATTGTCCGAAACATCATTATTCACATCGTTATTTTCCTTGTCACCACATGCAGCAAGTGTAAAAAGCATTATTATTGCGACGATTATTGCGATATATTTTTTCATTACAAGTCCTCCTGTTAATAAAGTTATTCTGTCGGTTGTTAAATCAGTCACGGACCATCGGCAACACCTTCTCGTTTGGTTTTACAATACAAATTTACCTTATATCATAAAATAAAAAAAGTAGCCCACAGGGCAATATCATTAAGTTAAGAGACGAGCAAAAATAAAAAAGCATCTGACGTTTGCGAAAAAAGCAAAGTTGGATGCTTTTTAGTTATGAAGGCACGACAAAAAGACAGACTTGTGTCTGTCAAGAAAAACTTGTAAAAAAACA
>JAFUIY010000109.1 GCA_017473925.1 Clostridia bacterium
AACTTCACCACTCGACGTACCTTTGTACGCCTTCGGGCAAAGCAAAAATCAAGCAATTGCTTGATTTTTGTGAAGTTTATTCATTCTACGCATTTTTCCCTATCCCCTGAAAAAGGAGCTGTATTTTTTTACAGCTCCTTTTTCTTGATCAGTTCTGAAAACTGAAAATTATTCCGTCTTTCGTTTTTCTGTGGGTATAACGGTAATTATGCAGTTCAAAAATCTTTTTGTTCACGGGAAGACCCATTCCCGTTGATTTTTCACTGCTGTTACGGGCTTTGTCTGCTCTTGTGAACTCCTGCCACATATCTTCCGACGGCAGATAGCCGTCAAAGTCATTGTAAACACTGAAAATAAAGCCCTTTCCGTCTTTTTTCAGCGTTGCAGTGACTTTCTTTTCGCCTGTAGCATATTTTATTGCATTTGAAAGATAATTGTCAACGGCAATTGCAATCAGTTCCGAATTGCAATCAGTAAAAATATCATCCTCGATTTCTTCTTTGATTTCTGCACCTTTTGACTGAGCAAAATTTCCGTATTTTATGATTTCTTCTCTTACAAGCTGACTCAGATTGCATTTCTCTTTCTTAACTTCCGTAAGGTCTGAAATCCTGTTGAATGTAAGAAGACTCATAACGATTGAATTCATCCTGAGTGCTTCGTCATAGACGGATTTTACATATTCAGAATTCTTTTCGGGATTGATGTTTTCAATAACGCATTCGCATTGATTCTGAATAACGGCAAGGGGAGTTTTCAGTTCGTGTGCCGCTGCAGAAATAAAAGCCCGTTTTGACTGTTCAAGGCTTTTCTGCCTGTCATAGAGCTTTGATGCAACACCAAGTATGATTGCCGTGACAACAGTAAATAAAACAGACAGATAAAGTGTGAAAATCCTGAATATATCAGAAGTGATTACTTCATAAGGATAACTGTACTCCACTTCATAGAAAAATGCATATCCCTGATAGTCTTGATTCCAACTGATTTCTCCTGTGCTTGAAAAACCTCCGCCGCCCTCAGAGTCGTCAAAAACATGCTCCTCTATTTTTTTATTGACCTTTTCTGCAGTTCTTTCATAATAGATATGGTCGATTGATTTTTCATCAAGATCGTGAATGTAATAGTAAAGCCCCGCGGTTCTGTCTGTTATTGTGTGAGTTGTGGGAAGGTCTGTGAATGTGAATTTTCTTATATCATCCCGCTGGTCGTCAAGTGTGAATGAAACGGGAGTATATTTTTCACCGTCGAAATTCAGTTCAAGTTCTTTGAACATGGTTCTTCTTCCGTTTGCTTTTTTCTGATATTTCAGAATTTCCTTCTTCAGTTCAGGGGTCATATATTCTTCAATTGACACATAATTGAAACCAGTTTCTCTCGGCTCAAACATTGTCCACCATATACCACTTTCACTTCTGAAAACAATATTTTTGTCTTTGTCAATCAATGCAAATGCAAATGCAGGTTTTGATTGTGTTGAATAAACGGGGTTATGTCCGAATGTAATCTGTCGGTGCAGATTAACGGTGTCTTTTTCTTCCGATTCATAAAAATTATGCATAATTTCGTTTGAGAATGTTGCTGAGCGGAAATGACCGAGATTATTCAGCAGTATTTCACCACAACCCATGAATATAATAACCATTGAACAGAAAAATAACGCAAGCACAATTGCAATGATTTTAAGTTGTAATTTCCTTTTCGTCATATTTTCACCCCTCTCTGAATGAGTAACCTCCGCCTATAACTGTTTTTATGTGTATCGCTTTTTCTCCGAGTGCTTTTCTTAATTTTTTGATATGAGTGTCAACAACTCTTTCGTCACCGTCAAAATCCCAGCCCCATATTTTTGTAAGAATTTGCTCTCTTGTCAGTACCGTGCCGTTGTTCTCCATAAGTAATTGCAACAGTAGAAAAGTTTTGTTTGACAGTTCAATTTTGTTGTTATCAACCGCCACCTGACGGGTTTTTTTGTCAAGATGAATACCGTAAAGTGAAAGTTCATTCTGCAATGAATTACCCTTGTACCGTGTAATCATCACATTGCATTTCTGTGTCAGTACAGACATAGGAAAGGGCTTTACTATGTAGTCATCACAGCCGTTTCTGAAGCCGTCAAGGATGTCCTGTTCTTCACCGAGTGCCGACAGAAAAAGAACGGGTGTGTCTGTTGTTTTTCTTATTGTTTTACAGGCTTCAAGACCGTTCATTACAGGCATCATTACATCGAGAATGATGAGGTCGAAGTCGGTTTTATCCGTTATTTTTACAGCCTCTTCACCGTTTTCTGCAAGGGTGATGTCAAAACCCTTTGCAGAAAGATAGTCACGGAAGGTCTCCCTGATTTTTATTTCGTCATCACAAATGAGAATTCTGTACACGGCAACCACTCCTTTCGTGATTATATTATAACACAGATGTGTACTTTGTGTGTTGAATATGAAGTTTTTTGCATAGAAATTACAGAGGTGAATTTTTTTATGAAAAAACAGACACGGATTTACATAATCTCTGTTGCGGTTTCTCTGGGTGCGGGGATTCTTTCAGCACTTCTGACAAGGGGAAATATGAATATTTACGAGGAGGTCAATACACCGCCTCTGTCACCGCCCGCATTCCTCTTTCCCGTGGTGTGGACAGTTCTTTATGTTCTTATGGGGATAAGTGCCGCAATGGTGCTGACAACAGGTACAGCACGCCTTGTAAAAAGAAAAAATGCTCTTTCCGTTTACGGAGCGAGCCTTTTTTTCAACTTCTTCTGGAGTATTATTTTCTTCAGTTTCAGAGCATTTCTTTTTTCTTTTGTGTGGCTTGTTGTTCTTCTTGCTCTTATAATCCTGACAATCGTGAAATACTTTAAAATCAACAGAACTGCGGCATATCTGCAGATACCGTATGCATTATGGGTCACATTTGCAGGGTATCTCAATCTGGGGATTTTCATCCTCAACAGGTAAATATTTGTTGACAAACTCCCGTGGGAATTATATAATCTTCCCATGAGGTGACTAACTATGAATATTATTTATGAAAAATTAAGAATAAACGGTGACAAGGCTCTGCTCGGTGTCAGCAGAGCAGTATACGATATGACGGGCGGCCTTTTGGGCAGAAGCAGGTTTTCAAAAACCGTCGATGTGACTCATGTGGGTTCCGATGTTAAGATTATCGCAGAAACTGCAGACTCTGTCACAATCGCAAAGACTGACAAGGACGGAAAAATCGTTGACAAGGGCTTCAGAATTCTCTCAACAACGGACCTGCATCTCGGCGATGACCCGAAGCTCCGTAAAAAGTGTATCGGCATGCTCATGAATCACATCAGGGCAACGGTGCCTGACCTTGTAATTCTGACAGGTGACATCATTCTCGGCAGATTCCAGCATCTTGATGCAATTGAATTTGCTCAGTTCATGGAAGAAGTCGGTGTTTACTGGGCATTTGTTTTCGGCAACCACGAAGCAAGGGAAGAAAAGGGCAGATTCAAGGAGCTTCTCATGAAATGTCAGACAACATTCCCACACTGTCTTGCAAAGCAGGGCAGGGAAGACCTTTTCGGACTGTGTAACTACTGTATCAATATTCTGAAGGGCGAAAACGAGCTTCTGAAAACTCTTTTCATGTTTGACTCAGGCAGAGATATCCTTGATGAATACAGGGCAGAGCAGAATGTTCCTGCAGATGTCGGGGCTTATGATTATCTCAAAAAGAATCAGATGCAGTGGTATGAGGATAAGGTCAATGAGCTTAACTCTCAGTACGGTGAAGTGAAATCCTTCATGTATATGCACATCCCCCTTAAGGAGTACGAAAATGCAATTTACGATGCAGGAAACGGCAGATTCCCATTCACTGACAAGTGCAGAATCCTTTACGGCGGTGCATATGAATGGGTCGGCTCATCACACATCAACAGCGGTATGTTTGACCTTATAAAGAAGCTCGGCAGTACCGAGGCTGTTTTCTCGGGTCATGACCATGTGAATGACTTCTGTGCTGTCTATGACGGTGTTTACCTTGTATACAGCCAGTGCGGAGGCTATGAAACATATACCCTTGAGGAAAAAACAGGCTGGGATGAATCAAAGTGGATTCAGGGTGTCACAATCACCGATATTGAGTCTGACGGCAGCTTTGATATAAGCCCGAGATATAACAGAATGTATCTGTAATGAACAAAAAAAGGACTGTCTTTGCTTTGGTATGATATAATCCCCTTAAAGTAGACACTTGAAATAACAAAAAGTTTCAAGACTACTTTAAGGGGATTTTTTATGTCAAAAATTAGTTATGAACAAAAA
>JAFUIY010000110.1 GCA_017473925.1 Clostridia bacterium
AGTAATTTGTCGAGCTGTTTCAATGAACAATTTACAATTTACAATGTACAATGATTTGCAATAACCGCCTGTATCGCTACAACTGCACGATTGTAAATTGTACATTGTACATTGTTAATTGGCTCGACAAATTCTGATTTAACACACAATTATAATACTACATACTTATTATATTTTCAAGTTATTTTTTATTCTTTTTTTGTATATTTTGCGGTTGAATACCTTTGTTACAAGTGGTATAATTCATTGATGTAATTCTTAAATCGAGGCGAAACACAATGAACAAAGAAAAACTCACAGGCCATCTTGCCGCACTTTTCACCATAATTGTATGGGGAACAACGGTCATTTCATCAACAAAACTGCTCACGGGCGGTTTTTCACCGGCAGAAGTTGTTATCTGCAGATTTTTGCTTGCATTCATACTTCTCAATATCATTTATCCCCCGAGACTTAAATTTGAGGGTGTAAAAAGAGAGCTTATGTATGCTGTATCGGGACTTCTCGGCGTTACGCTCTATTTCTTCCTTGAAATTGTCGCTCTGCAGTATGCAAAGGCTGCAAATGTCAGCGTTATTTTTGCAACAGCACCCTTCTTCTGCGGAATATTTGCTCTTTTCTCAAAGAAAGCAGACAAGCCGAAGCTTAATTTCTTTATCGGCTTTGCTCTTGCAATAACAGGTATAATCCTTGTCACTTTTGAAGACGGCTTCACCTTTGACCTTAATGTAACAGGCGGTCTTTTTGCGATAGGTTCTGCTCTTTCATGGGGTCTCTATTCACTTCTTTCAAAGACAATCGGCACTTACGGACATCACGTTGTGCAGACCACAAGAAGAATCTTCATGTACGGTCTCATATTCATGATTCCCACAATATTCATCTTCGATGTGGATATTTCACACTTTAAGCTCCTTGCAGACACAGAATTGCTCTTCAATCTCCTTTATCTCGGTCTTTGTGCATCGGGAATATGCTTCCTGACATGGAGCAAGGCAACAAACACCTTAGGTCCCGTAAAAGCCACTACATATATTTACGGCACTCCCCTTGTAACAATCATTTTCTCTTACTTCTTCCTTAAATCACAGACACTCACTCTTCAGCTTTTCATCGGCGCTGCACTTATCATTGCAGGTCTTGTGCTGTCAGTAACACACAGCACACATCACGGCTCAAAAAAGAAAAATACAAAAAGAAAGAAAAGATAAGAATGACACATTCACTCAGTAACAAAAAATCGAATTTCCTGATTTTTCTGTGTTGGGCAGCATACACCTCTGCTTATGTCGCAAGGCTCAACTACAATGCATCAATGGTTGAAATCCTTTCGCAGCTTGGCACCACAAAAGAGGCAGCAGGCACTGTCAGCTCGTTTTTCTTCTTCGCATACGGTGCAGGTCAGCTTGTAAACGGTCTGCTTTCAAAGAGATATAACACAAAAATTTCTGTTACAATAGCTCTTGTTGCATCGTGCTTCATCAATTTCGGCATGACAATGTGTTCAGGTATTGAAGTGATGAAATACCTCTGGTTCTTAAACGGTGTTTTCCAGTCAATTCTCTGGTCGTCACTTATTAGGACGCTTTCGGATAATCTCCATGACAGCAAGCTTTCAAGAGCCGTTATGGTAATGAGCACGACCGTTGCATCGGGTACATTCACCGCATACGGTCTCGCAGCACTTTTCTCTGCCCTCAGCATGAAATGGACTTCTGTTTTCTATGTTGCATCGGCTGTGGTAGGTATAGTTGCAGTTGTATGGTTCTTCGGCATGAGCAGTATTCAGAAAAATAAAAATGAAACAGCTGAAGCTGAAATCAGTAAAAAGAAAAAGCTGTCACTCACACCTGCATTTATTTTCAGTATTGTTGTCATTCTTATTTCTGCCGTTGCAAACGGATTCATCAAAGACGGTGTAACAACATGGGTGCCGTCAATTCTCAAGGAGGAATTCGGCGTCCCCTCTTCCCTTTCTATCATTGTTACACTTCTTCTGCCCGTGCTTTCAATTTTCGGTGCATCACTCGTTAAGGTGCTTCACAAAAAACAGAAGAACGAAAATGCACTCAACGGTATTTTTTATCTTGCATCAACTGTCCTTGCAGGACTTATCATACTCACGCTCAATCTCAGGTCAGTCCCGCTGACACTTGCCCTTTTCGCCGGTGTGGCTTGTCTTATGTCGGCAATAAACAATGTCATAACAAGCGTTGTGCCCCTTTATTCAAGGGATAAAATCGATTCGGGACTCTCTGCAGGACTTCTTAACACATTCTGCTATGTGGGAAGCACCCTTGCAACATCACTTCTCGGCAAAATAGCTGATACAAAGGGCTGGAATGATGTTTTCATCTGCATCCTTTGTTTCACAGGCATTGCATTTGCAGTGTGCCTGATTTCCGTCATTTTTACAAGAAAAAAGAAAGGATGATTCCATGAATATCATCTTGAAAAGTCTCCTTACGGGCTTTGCACTTCCCTGCATTTCAGCAATGGGAATGCCTAAAAAATTCAGAACAGAAAGATTCAGAAAAGAAACTCCCGAGCCTCTCAGATTCGGCAATGACGGTAAGTTCAGGATTCTGCATCTTACTGACATTCATCAGGTTATGCCCGAAATGGATGACGAGGAAGACAAAACCATCCCTGCGGCAAATGACATTGAAACTCAGAATGTAATTGAAACACTTGTTGAAAAGACAAAGCCTGACCTTGTGGTTTTCGGCGGTGACAATGTCAGCGGTTACTGGAAAGAGTTCAATTATGAGCTTATAAGACAGACAATTGAAAAAATCACATATCCTATCCGTAAAAGAAACATCCCCCTTTGCGTTGTTTTCGGCAATCATGATGCAGAAGAGGGTTTTCATCTTGAATTCCAGATGATGATGTATCACGAATATGCAGACTGCCGTTCAAGCTTCAACGATGCTGATGTTTACGGCTGCGGCAACTGCTGTGTGACAATAAAGAGCAGTAAGTCAGACAAGGATGCCTTTGCACTCTGGCTTATCGACTCAAACGATTATCAGAAAAACGGCTACGACTGTGTCCACGATGACCAGATTGACTGGTACGAAAAAAGAGCTGAGGAACTCAAAGAAGCAAACAACGGAACTCCCCTCCCTGCAATACTCTTTCAGCATATCTGTGTTCAGCAGATGCTCGACGGCTACAAAGAAGTGACTGCAGAAGATGCATACACTTTCGAGCGTGACGGAAGATATTTCTATTTCGACCATAAAATTCTTGAGGGAAGAATCAGAGAAACACCCTGTCCTCCCTGCATGGATAACGACCACAGAAGACAGCTTGAAAGCTGGAAAAAGACAGGTGATATCATTGCCGCATTCTTCGGTCATGACCATGTGAATGACTTTAAAATCAACATTGACGGCATTGACCTTTATCAGACACTTGGAGCCGGATACTGCACATACGGTCTTGAAAGAGGAGGAAGACTTATCATCCTCGATGAGAACAACCCGAGAAATATAGAAACTCAGTCAATTGAAGTAAAGAAGATTACTCAGATTGATGTATAAAGAAAAGGGGATGTAAAAAAAGTGTAGACCGCAAAAACGGCTACACATAAAGATTTTTAACATGTTAAAACTAAAAAAT
>JAFUIY010000111.1 GCA_017473925.1 Clostridia bacterium
ATGATTCTTCGCTGATTAGATAACTTTTTCTTTATACTTTTTTTAAAGTCCTTCTTTCAAAGGGCTTGTTTTGTCATACCTTTTTGCTCTTACTATTAAAATTTCAAAAAACTCTTGACTTTTAATAGTTAGTCACCTCATGCTTCAAGTATAACAGATTCACGGAAATAATCAATAACCGGGACAGTGACATTTTTCAACTGACGGTTGAACAGTTGTTTTTATTCTTCTGAATTCTTGTTTTTTCTATTGATTTTACAAAGCATGTTTGTTATAATTAATGCTGTATGAATATATTTCAAAGGAGATTGAAAACTCATGTACGATATTGCAATTGTCGGTGCAGGTGTCACCGGTGCAATGACAGCAAGAGAGCTGTCAAAGTACAACCTCAGAATTGCTCTTCTTGAAAAGTGCAACGATGTTGCCATGGGTGCTACAAAAGCAAACAGCGGCATTGTTCACGCAGGCTTTGACGCTGCTGAGGGCAGTCTTATGGCAAAGATGAATGTTGAAGGCTGTGCACTCATGCCCGAAACATGTAAAAAGCTTCATGTTCCCTATGTCAACAACGGTTCACTTGTTGTTGCTTTTTCAGACGATGAAATGAAGCATCTTGAAGTCCTTCTCGAGAGAGGCAAGAAAAACGGTGTTCCCGAAATCAGCATTCTTTCAAAAGAAGAACTCCTCGCAAAAGACCCCAACCTCAGCCCCGAATCATTCGGCGCACTCTATGCTCCCACAGCCGGTATCGTATGTCCTTACGAGCTTACAATTGCGGCGGCAGAATGTGCTGTTTCAAACGGTGTTGAATTCATTAGAAACTGTGAAGTAAAAGCAGTAGAAACTACTGACGAATGTCTTGTTCTTGACACAACTCAGGGTAAAATTGAAGCTAAATATGTCATCAATGCGGCAGGTGTATTCTCAGATGACCTTGCACGCATGGCAGGTGACGACACTATAAGCATCACAGCAAGAAAGGGCGAATATTTCCTTCTTGACAGAGCAGTCGGCAACACTGTAAGCCACACTATTTTCCAGTGTCCCAGCAAAATGGGTAAAGGTATTCTTGTTTCCCCCACAGTTGACGGCAACCTCCTTGTAGGTCCCACAGCCGAAGACATTGACGACAAGACAAATGTTGCAACTTCAAACTCAGGTCTTAACAATGTAAGAAAATATGCGGTAAAGAGTGTTCCCTCAGTCAACACAAGAAATGCAATCACTTCTTTCACAGGTCTTCGTGCTCATGCGGCGGCACACGAATTCCTTATCGGTGTGAGTGAGAAAAATTCAAGACTTATCAATGCGGCAGGTATTGAGTCTCCCGGACTTTCATCTGCTCCCGCAATCGCAAAATACATCGGCGAAATCGTAAAGGGTGTATTCGGCGGTCTTGAAGAAAAAGCTGATTATGACGACACAAGAGAGGCTCCCGTAAGATTCAGACATATGACTGATGAAGAAAGAGCCGAGCTTATAAAGAAAAATCCTGCTTACGGCAGAATTATCTGTCGTTGCGAAACAATCACTGAGGGCGAAATCATAGATGCAATCAAGGCTCCTGCAGGGGCAAGGGATGTTGACGGTGTCAAGAGAAGAACAAGAGCAGGTATGGGCAGATGTCAGGGCGGCTTCTGCGGTTCAAAGGTTGTTGAGATACTTGCAAGAGAGCTCGGCTGTGAAATAAACGAAATCACAAAATTCGGCGGAAATTCAAATATTCTTTACGAGAGAACAAAGTGAGGTGAGAATGATGTTAAACTATGATCTTGTAGTAGTAGGCGGCGGCCCCGCAGGTATGGCAGCTGCTCTCAAAGCTAAAGAATGCGGCGTAGAGAAAATCATCGTTCTCGAAAGAGCTGAAACTCTCGGCGGTATTCTTGAGCAGTGTATTCACACAGGCTTCGGTCTTCACTATTTCGGTGAAGAGCTTTCAGGCCCCGAATATGCCGCAAAGTTCATTGATATGTTAAAGGAAACAGACATTGACGTAAAAGTCAACACAATGGTTCTTTCTGTAAGTGACGACAAAGTTGTCACAGCAGTCAACACAACAGACGGTCTTATTCAGATAAAGGCAACAGCAGTTATCCTTGCTATGGGTTGCCGTGAAAGACCCCGTGGGGCTTTACAGATTGCAGGTACACGTGCCGCAGGTATCATGACTGCAGGTACTGCTCAGAAATACGTCAACATTGACGGCTATATGCCCGGTAAGAAAGTTGTTATCCTCGGTTCAGGCGATATCGGTCTTATCATGGCAAGAAGAATGACTCTTGAGGGTGCAGAAGTAAAGGTTGTATGTGAGCTTATGCCTTTCTCAGGCGGTCTTACAAGAAACATCGTTCAGTGTCTTGACGACTTCGGTATTCCCCTTAAGCTTTCAACAACAGTTATCGAAACTCACGGTAAGGAAAGACTTGAGGGTGTCACAATCGCAAAGGTTGACGACAGACTTCAGCCCATTCCCGGCAGTGAAGAATATATTGAATGTGATACTCTTATGCTTTCTGTCGGTCTTATTCCCGAAAACGAACTGACTAAGCATGCAGGTATTGCCCTTGACAGCATCACAAACGGTGCTGTTGTCAACGAAATGAGAGAAACTGACCACGAAGGTATTTTTGCATGCGGTAATGTTCTTCAGGTGCATGACCTTGTTGACTATGTTACACTTGAATCACAGATTGCAGGTGAAGGTGCGGCAAGATACATTCTCGGCAAAGATACAGAAGAAAAAGTTTACATCAATACTACTCCTGAAAACGGCGTAAGATATATTGTACCTCAGAAGGTAAACATAAAATCAAAGGAAGACATCAAGCTCTATTTCCGTGTGGGCGCTATCTACATGAACAAGAAGCTCACAGTTGAAGTTGACGGCAAGGTCATTTCATCAAAGAAAAAGGTCAAGCTTGCTCCCGGTGAAATGGAAAATGTTGTTATTCCCGCAGATATTCTTGCTACTCTTAATGAGAACAGCACAATCAAGGTCAGAGTGGAGGAATAAAAAATGAAAAGAGATATGACTTGCGTAGCCTGTCCTTTAGGCTGTCAGATAACAGTTGAAATTGAAAATGACGAAGTGGTTTCTGTTACAGGCAACACCTGTAAGCGCGGTGATGCTTATGCAAGAACAGAAGTTACAAATCCTGTCCGTTCAATTCATTCAACAGTAAAAGTAAACGGCGGTTACTACCCTATTGTTCCCTGCAAAACATCAGGTCCCATCCCCAAGGGTGCTATCTTTGATGTTATGAAGGAAATCAACAAGGTAACGGTTGATGCTCCCGTTAAAATCGGTGATGTTTTCATTGAAAACGTCTGCGGTACGGGTGTTGACATCGTCGCTACAAACAACGACGAAGGCAAAAAATAATTTATCGGCGAAAGCCGATAAATTATTTTAATTGGCAATTATCAATGTTCAATTATCGGAACGCCTGTGGCGTTGATTATAAGAACCTGACTTCGTCAGAACCTTGTTATTCGCTTTGCTCATAATAAATGGGTCAAAGGGCTAAGCCCTTTCCACAATTGCGAATTGCGAATTTCCAATTGCGAATTTGAAAGACCCCGACAAATTATAATTTTCCGGAGAATATTTATGAAATCATACGAAATCGCATCACAAATAAAGCCCACTGAAAGACAGCTCAAGTGGATGGATATGGAGTATTATGCTATTGTTTATTACGGTATGAATACTTTCACGGGAAAGGATATCGGTGACGGTTTTGCCGTACCCGAGACATTCTGCCCCGAAAATATCGACACTGATGAATGGGCAAAGGCAGTTTCTGACGGATACATGTCAGGTCTTGTACTGACTGCAAGACATTATGACGGCTTCTGCAACTGGCAGACTGAAACCACCGATTACTCCGTAAAGAGTTCAAACTGGCTTGACGGCAAAGGTGACCTTGTAAAAATGGTTGCTGCATCAGCAAGAAAACACGGTCTGAAATTCGGTCTTTACATCCCCGTCTGGGACAGACATGAACCATCTTTCAAAGAGAATGACGACAGTTATAATAAGTTTCTGCTTGCTCAGATTAAGGAGCTTGTAACTAATTACGGTGAACTTTTCACATTGTGGCTCGACGACAGATGCGATGACCTTATGCCTTATATCGACTATGAAGCGATTTATTCACTTGTCCGTGAGCATCAGCCCGACTGTGCCATTGTTTTCAGAGGTCCTGACGGAAGATGGCTCGGAAACGGCAGAGGCGTTCTCAGAAAAGCTGAATGGAGCGTTGTTCCGGCTTCTTATACATACGATGAAGACGGCTCAGTTCCCAAATCCGTTATAAAGCCTAAACACGGTCAGATGGAAATGGACATCGGCTCAAGAAAATTCATAAAAAAAGAGACCGAATTCCGTTTTGCTCCCTGTGAAGTCAGCATTCCCATGCGTCCTCACTGGTTCCACAAAAAGGACGATGATATGATTGCAAAAACAAAGGATAAGCTTCTTAACTGGTATTATAAAACAGTCGGTGCAAACATGAACCTGATGCTCGGCATTGCTCCCGATAAACGAGGCAGACTGTATGACCAGGACTTGCAGATTCTTGAGTCCACAGGCCATGAAATGAAAGTAATTTTCGGTTACAACATTCTCACAGACCCTTGCAGAATAACTGCGTCAAGCGAGCTGAGTGGTCTTTATAAAGCATCTAACATCAGAGATGATAATGACTCATTCTGGTGCCCTTCTGAAAAGGATAAAAAGCCCGAAATCATTGTTGAATTCGACGAACCTCAGATGTTTGACAAGGTTGTAATAAAGGAAAATATCCGTAACGGTCAGAAAATCGAAGAATTTGAAGTTTTCATTGATGTAAAAGGCAAATGGAAGAGCTTCGGTGAAGGCACCGTTATCGGTCACAAGGCAATCTGCCACACAAAACCTGTTGAAACAACAAGAATCAAAATAAAAATCAAAGAATTCAGAGCAACACCTGAAGTACTCTATGTTCAGGTAAATTAAAAATATAAACCCCGTGAAAACAACTTCACGGGGTGTTTTTCAATTTTAATAGAAAAAGGATTCTTCGTAGGACTGTCTGTATTTATCCTGAATATACTTATCAAGAAGTCCTTCAAACTCAACCTGCATCTTCTTATAATAATCAGAATTAAAATCATATGTACCAACAAAGTTGATTTTTGCAATTAATCCTTTATCATAAATATACGTACCGATTAATGAATACTTATCATTATCCGAAGAACTGCATTCAACTGTAACCACTGAAAGATTATCATCAGTATTATACTGATAATTTTTTACGAGATTGGTTAACATCGTATCATAAAACTATATTCCCTATAGCTGTAATAATCACGCTTATTTATTGAAGAAAACCCGAAAGACTCTGTATTTTAAATTATTCATCCTTAATAAACGAAATAATTTGCTGATCCGATTGAATAGAAATAGAAGTCTGTAGTACAACCAAAAGTATGTTCTATAAACTGATCCAAAAGTCCATAATATTCATCTGATATGTAGCTATACTCATAAGTTTTGGTATGACTGGCCATAGTTACCTGTGTATTATATACACAACGGCTTATATTTCCGTTATTATCATAGGAATATTTCCGTTCAAAAGGTACAGTACTATCAACATCATATTCCTGTCCGCTTACAGATACAAGTCTGTTATTCTTATAAGTATATTCATGCTTATTACAAACAACTTCCTTCCCCGAATCAACTGTCTCATATTGAATATATGATGTCATGCTGTGAAAAACGTCATGTGTAAATATCTCTCTGTCACAATATGCACCACCATTACTTACATGCTTTATTTCAATAAGATTACCGTCTCCATATTTATAATACCATTCTTCATTTCCGCCATTGATGTCATATTTATGCTGAAGCTGAGGACCGGAATACTCATAATAATAATTATAAGATGTACCGTTATCCAGGTAATGTTTTTCCGTTGTCAGATTACCATATTCATCATACTCATAAAAAATAGTTCTGCCGTATCCTTGATTGTCAGACTGTGATTTTGATGTCAGCTTTGAATTATGGTCATATGTAAAATTAGTCATAGTAACAACATCATAATACTCATTTATGATACGGGAGATTCTTTTCTGATTATCAAAATAAACAGAATATGTGCTCGGCTCATAATCAGTTATTGTGTATACTAATTTATACCCATCAGGTTCACGGGAATAGGATATTGTTTCATTGCTTCCGTATTCATGATCATTATGGCAACGTACCAAAGCATAAAAACCGTTTTCGCTGTTATTTGAAACCGAGGAATTATTCTGTGCTGAGTTTGTCATATTACCGTTATCCGGGTTGTTCAGGTTCGTTTCGGCAGGAGCGGTTGTTTCATCATCTTTTTCTTGTCCGGATGTCTGTTCATCATCTTCTTTATCTTCTGAGTATGAAACGTAAACCTTTTTCTTATCATAATTGATTTCAATTGAATCATTATCACAATCCGATATAACAGTCATTTCAAATCTGAGGAAATCGTCAGAATCCTTCATAACAATAAGATTATATATGCCGTCCCTGAAACTTTTATTTTTTATTTTATCAGCTTTTAGTTCAAAGGCTTCACCGTCATCTTTATCCTGATTGTAAATTCTTATATAATATTTACTGTCAGAATCATCTGATATGCTCATTGCAAAGTCATTATTGACTTCAAACTTTGCATCATAATCGATATCGTTGTGATCAGACATAACGGAGCTTGTTAAAAGAACAATAAGCACACCAAAGAAAACAAGTGCAAAAACACCTGCAATTACGCTAAAAACGATAATTAGAGTTTTTGACTTATTATTCATATTCTGTGACTGAACATTATTCACTGCAGGTTTATTTACGGAAATATTGCTTCTGTGAGCTGCGTTAAAATAATCCTCCTGAAGTTTATTGCCGCAACGGGGACATTTCAATGCATTGTCACTGACCCTGTTTTTACATCTGTTACATACCATAAAAACACCTGAATTCTTAATACTTCCATTCAATATTTTCATTAAAATACAAGGTATAATTTGATTTGAAATTGTTTACAAAAATCCATCTGTCATTAATCTTTTTAATTTCGTTTTCATATGTATATGAAGGTGTACTTCCTTCATAACATGAAATTGAAAATCTGCAATAATCGGGTGTTGATTCTTCAACATACAGAGTAAATGAATCATAGAAATCAGCTCCACCCTGTCCGAGGCCCTCATTTGCATAAAACTTTCCGTCATGCATCTGATAATTATTAGTAATTCTGGTTTTATAAATACATGATTCAAAGTATTGACTGCAGGCAATTTGTAATTCATCAACAGAACTGAACCTGCCCGAAAGCAATCTGTTGTACCTCATATTATTGACAGTTATATAGTCATTAAGATCCTGATTTTTCGCTTCCCAACCATGATCAAGCCATCCCTGGAACAGCTTGTTAGATTCAGTATACAGACTGATAATTTCAAGTTCTGTTATATAAGTATTTTCAGTCTGTGCTGAAGAAGCTGTGGTTGACTGAGCTATGGTTTCAGCTGGAGCGGAAGTATGAGGAGTTGTTGTTTCATCAACAGAATCTGAATCATTCGCAATTTCATCATCTTGATCATCTTCGTCATCTTCTGCATATGTAACATAAACCTTTTTCTTGTCATAATTGATTTCAACTGAATCATTATCGCAATCCTCTGTTACTATCATTTCAAACTTAAGTAAATCGTCAGAATTCTTCATAACAATCAGGTCATAAGAGCCATCCTTTAGGCTTTTACTTTTTGTTTTTTCTGCTTTAAGCTCAAAGTTTTCTCTGTCATCGTTATCTTGATTATATATCACAATATAATACTTACTGTCAGAATCATCGGATATACTCAATTCAAAATCATTATTGATCTTAAATTCAGCATCATAATCAATATTGTTTAAATCAGCGTTATCTGTCCCGGTAAAAAGAAATATGAAAAAAGCAAGAAATACCACAAGAAGAATTCCTCCGAGGACACTGAAAACAATAATAAGTGTTCTGGCATTATTATTACTGTTTACATTCTGTGGGTGATTGTTATTCACCGGCGGATTATTTCTCTTAGATGCACCGAAATAATCATCCTGAAACTTATTGCCACAATGGGGGCAACTGAACACATTATCATCGATAATCTGCTTACATTTATTACAAATCATTCATATCCCTCTTTTTCTGTTTTATTTTTAACCAAGCCTGAAAATGTTATTGCTGTGGGCAAGCTGTATTTCCGTACCGGGATGGACTCTGACCGACTCATTGTACGCAAGTCTGTCTTTTTTGACATACGTTCCGTTCATTGACACATCTGTTACAAAAAAGCAATCCTGTGCAGCACTGAAACTTATCATACAATGGGTGCGGCTGACCTTATTATTATCCTCTGTTATAACAAGATCACTGAAAGCAGGATGTCTGCCGATCTTAATGATTTCACCGTCTTTTATCTCAATAGCAAAACCTTTGTATGTACCTGAAACACCGTAAATTTTGTTTGACTCAACAGACGGAATGACATAATAACTTTTTACATTTTCCTTGTTATAATAATAATCTGACATATTTCTGTTTCCATTATAATGATCTGAATTGAGCTTCTTATCAGTTTTTGTTTCATTAGCAATAACCTGCGATGAAACAGAAGTTTTTTGTTTTGCAGTTCTGTTCAGCAAAAAAAAGATTAAAACAACAACGATACATGCTGATATACAGATTATCAATGCAGTTATAAGCAAAAGCTCTGTTTGGCTGCATGAATTCTCCTCATATTGCGTTAGAATATCCTCTGCAATATCATCAAACATTTCATCAGCATTATCAGGAAAATATGCAGCTCCATCTGCAATATCTTTAAGAAGTCTTATAGCAAGCTGTGTTTCAATATCGCATTCTTCGGGTGAATCTGAATCCTCACCGTCAAAAAAACCGATAGAATACACGTCAGCTATCGGATTAAGCTTTTCTGTTACATAATCATATACTTTATTTGCATATTCAACATCACACTCAGGAAACCTGTCGTTATATTCTCCGTCTTTGATATACGAACCTGCAGAAGGTACCCCCACAGACATAAAAACTATTTTTATTGATTCTGAATCATCATTATCAGATTCAATCAAAGAATAAACAAGCTCACAAGCTGAAATCATATTTTTTTCACCAAATGCCGGAAGCTGCTCTATAACATTTTTAATTTTATCATAATTACTTGTCAGACCACATTCCTTATAAGCATAGGAGGAATATGAAACAATCGCAATTCTGTTGTTTTTGTCAGCAGCAAGGATTTCACGACAGAAGCTGAGTGCTGAATCCTTGATATCATCCTCTATTGATTTCATGCTTTCAGAACAATCAAGAACAAGAACCGTATCAAAAGACCGGTCTGTCCATTTTGCACAAACCGTAAGCTGAGACGGTAACAACACTGATAATAAAAAAGAAAATATACTGAAAATGATTTTTTTTATCACATGTGTTCACTCCTGACTGTTTATATATTATAAAACATTTGTAATAAATGAAATTATTGTCAAATTTAAAATATAATATTGAATTTTCTTAAAGAAAAGACAGGAAACAGAAATTATATCTGTTTCCTGCCAAAACAACCATAAGTATGATTAATAAATCATCCGAGTCTGAATGAGTTTTTCTTGTCACCAAGATAAATCACTGTTCCTGCAGGGACAGATGAATATACACCATGAGGGAATCTTGCCTTATTATCCATTGTAAATGTGCCATTCTTAGATATATCATTGATGCTGTAAGTATTTGTTGCAGCATTGTAAGTAACACAGCAATGCATACGGCTGACATTCTGTGCATTTTCACCGATAACAATCTGTGATGAACTGGGATCTCTACCGATTATCAATTCCTCATTATCATTAATCGGGAATGAAGCATCACGATACATTCCATTTACACCGGTAATTTTTCCTACTGCAACAGGAGGAGCATTATTGAATCCACCATACTGATTATCGCGATACTGCTCTCCACCATACTGATTACCGTACTGATCACTACCGTACTGATTACCACCATACTGATCTCCGCCAAACTGTTCTCCGTACTGGTCCGCACCATACTGAGCGTTGCTGAAGTCTGCATCAACAGCTTCGGGATATCTGCATTTTACGGTACCGAGAATACCAAACAATGCTACACACAGCGCAAATATAAATACAATGAGGAACAAAATTCCCATAACGAGAATTATCGAACCGACAATATCATCAATGAAATATCCTGCGGTATCCTCAAGAGTAGCCTTGGCAATAAACATAACAACTGCATGTGCAAGATAGAAAATAGAAACGAGTGCGCCTAAAACTGTACCAAGAATGTATGAAAACTTTTTATTCATCGCAAAGCCGAGAATAGCAACAGCTAACAAACTAATGGCACAAATCCACACAACGGCAGTATAGACATTAAGAATCGTAACTACTTTTTTAATTTCCGCCTCTGCAATCAGGGATACGAGATCGATCAAGTCAAAATCCATCAACTCAGACGTTAGTTTTGCACCTGAACCAATGATACTTACAAAAATAGCATTAGCAAATACCATCAAAGAACCGATTAATGAAAAAACCGGCATCAACCAACGAAAAGCGTAACCGCTCTGACCTTTTTGAAGTCCCATTTAAAACACTCCTAAACCTATTTGAAATGATTATTCTGCCTTTTCAGACTTTTTCACATCGTTCCAACTGAACTTACCTGCTGTACAGAAAGGTACAAACATAAGTTTGGATTCACCGACCTGAAGTACATCGTAAGCCTTGATTTCAACAGAACTGAGAACAACAGAATCATTCAGATAGCAAAGTTCGCGTGCTTCACCAGGCTGAACAATGAAAATATTGTTCTTGGGTTCATAAAGAACAACAGCATGCTTTTCTCTTGAAACTGTCTTGTCAGCTGAAAGAACAACATCCATTGTTGCAGCTCTTCCGATAAAGTTTCTACCGACCTTAAGTCTGAAATCTTCACCGAAATGCTCACCATCGATGCAGATAAGCCAACCAACAACAGGTTCTATACCAATTGAACCCTGGAAGTAACCGACAGTTTCCTGACCATTTTCTGTTTTTTCGGGAACAGGGGCTGTCTGAAGAATTGTTGCTGACAGAGGTTCTGTCTGAGCAAGTTCTGAAGGAATTGTTGCAACAGGCATGCTTACAGTAGCATCATAAGCAGCACCGCCGAGATCATTACAGTGAGGACAGATATCAAATCTGTCAGCATCATAAAAATGTCCTTTTTCGCAACGTGTTAAATTCATAAAATCCATCTCCTGAAATTTTTTTTGCAATTACATATATTTAAAAATAATTACAGACGTATTGTCCTGATGCGGAGCCATTTTTCCGCAGGCAGCATCAACCATGGCATTTGCTGCCAGATTCATATTACCCGGGAATGACTTTAATATAGCTACAAGCTCATCTTCAGACAAAAGACGATATAATCCGTCACTGCAAAGAATTACAGTGTCATTAGGCAGAAGCCTGAATGGTTTTTCATTTACATCCATATACTTGACACCGTTCATTCCCATGTAACTGATAAGCGCATCCTTATATTTATTATTCTCAGCGTCAGCCTGTGTGATTTCGCCAAGCTTAACCTGTTCTTTAAGAATCAGCATATAGTTGTGATCCCTGTTGACCTGAACAATTTCATTATTTCTGACAATATACATGTGACTGTCACCTACACAGCCCCAGTATAAATTACCGCAATCGACAATTATTGAAACAAATGTTGAACCCGCTTTCATGAGTTCACCTTTCTCATTTTTAAGAGCTGCAACATTTTCATCGATTTTATCAATGATGTTTTTATAAAAAACCGGATAGTCTGAAAGACCTGGGGCTGAGAAGAAATCTTCATAGAAGATTTTTGCACAAAGTGCACTTGCAGTCTCGCCTCCCTGAAGACCTCCCATACCGTCACAGACAGCAGCAATAAATTTACCGTTAAATGCAGGCGAAACACTGTTTCCTATGCCAACGATTAATGAATCCTGTTGTGACTTCCTTGTGCCGATATGTGATGCAACGCCAACATTGATAACAGAATTACTGCCAAGAACCGTTGTTTTGTCAGACGAAACATTGTCAAAATGCCGTAACTCATCATTATCATCAATCACCAATTGTGTAATGGCTGTAGCAGATGAACCCGAAACACCATTTTCAATACCGTGGTTATATTTATATCTTTCAACATCATCAAGAACTACAGTAAACTGCTGAGAATCACTGACAGGTACATATTCTTTAGATTTTTTTTCTTTTCTTTTTTTCACGGCTTATTCCTCAACTTCTTCAGTTTTAACCATCAGCATACAATCCCTGCGAACAAGAAAAAACCTCTGACCTGATGCGACTCTGTATGTCCGGTTAACATAGAATCTTTCATTGGTATCAAAGAAAGTACCGTTTGTTGAAAGATCTGTAATATAAAACAATCGTTCTTTTGAACTGAAAGATACGGTACAATGAATTCTGCTGATTTCACTTATATAATCAAGAACAAGATCGCTTGATTGAACAGAACGACCTATTTTTATTGTCTGGCCATCTTCCACAGTAATAGAATTACCGCTTTTTATACCGTCAGCAATATAAACCTTTCCGACTACCCTTTTTCTGGTGACATGGGTTACAGGTTCTACAGAGACTCCGTTAGTATGTGTAATAGTAGTATCAATTCGTCCGGTCGGTAATATGTCATTCAATCTGACAAAACCGTTCAATGAGGTCATTATTCTTGAATGGAATTCACTCATCGACTGTGGTCTCTGACGGAAATCAAGCATCATTGCTCTGTCTATTTCATCAGAGAATGCCTTAGGAACATTTATACCGAGCTCATAAAGTGTTGGCTGTCGTGTTCCCCTTGCCCTGAAAAGAGCATCAACTATCGTCTGTCCGGAAAGAACATTATATATGGTTGCTGCAAGAGAGTAAACATCTGTCCACGGACCCTTATTGCCTGTTTTTGAATATGCTTCAGGAGGAGCAAAACCTGGTTTTAAAAGCACTGTAGGTGCATTATTACCGATAAAGTTTCGAGCAGCACCGAAATCAAGCAAAACAAAAGTCGGATGACCTGTACCTTTTCTGTCGTTCTTAACAAATATATTATCAGGACTTATATCTCTGTGCAGGAATCCTTTCTTATGAACTGCTTCAAGTGCAGGAGCACAAGTGTTAATAACATCAGCAGCCATATCGAGTGAGATTTTTCCACCGGAATTTTTTGCATATTTTCTCAAGTCATTACCTTCAAGAAACTCCATTACGATATATGCAGTGTTGTTTTCTGAAAAGTAATTATAAAGTCTGACAATACTGGGAGTATCCCTGAGCTGATAAAGAAGTCTTGCTTCATCAAGAAACCTTTCCTTGGCATGTTCAAAAACATTTTTACCTTTTGATGTTGCTGCAGGATACACACCGTTATTCTCGGCATTTCTGACAGCAAATTCAGAAGGATAATACTCTTTTATTGCACAGCGGACATTCATTGCAAGATCAAGAGCAGCATATGTAATACCAAAACCGCCTTTACCTAGACAATGGCCGATAAGATAACGGTTATTCAGCATTGTAAACGCAGGAAGAACATTATCCGGCTGTGAATTAATTCTGCTGTACTGATATCCGCAGACAGAACATCTGTCACCACCGTTTGCCTGTGAAAAACAATGCGGACAATTATCATATTTTAAATCCATTATTAATAACACCCCAGAGTCTGAACAAAAGCAGACCTTTCAGAAAAATCAGAAACCAACTTTAATTTTTGTAAGACCTGCAGCAATAATATCACCATTTCGCAACATCATTGTTCCTGTTATTCGGTTTCCATTAAGATATGTACCGTTTGTGGAGCCGAGATCTGTTACTGTGAGCTCACCGTTTCCTTGTGTTTCAAAAGCAAAATGCTGTCGGGAAAGTTTAACATCATCAATACAGATTTCACATGTATCAGACCTTCCGAAGATAAGGCTGGAAACAATTCTTGTCTTTATCTCGCTACGAACATTATTCGTCATTATTTCCAGATAGATTTCTCTGCCTTTGACACCATTGACAATATGATGTCTCACTTCATAATTATTTTCATTTTCAACCTCAAAAAGTTCTTTGACTGTTGTAACCTTTCTCTTGCGTTTTACAGCAATAAGGACAAGAAGGATAATGATAATAATAAAGAACGGGATAAGAAGAATCCACCAATGATCAAGTATTTTAAGTGCTGTATTCTGTGCTTCAATTTTGATTGTAAGTTCAGATGGTTTATTAGCTGCAGCACTGTCATCTGTAATACCTGAAAGATTGAATGTATATATATCTGTATAGAATCTACCTGTAAAATACAGCCTTGCAGTACATCTTGCATCATCATAACTGACAGATTCAACGGAAACAGCTTTTCCGTCTTCATCAGTGATAACATATGAATCAGTTTTATCAGCACCGAGAACATTCTCAGAATAGACAATCTCAATGCATTTTTCTTCAGCCAGATATTCAACCGTAAATGTAGGATTTGTTGTGTCGTCTTTTATACGTACTGCAGATTCATAAACAGTTACAACAGGAAGAACAACATCGTCAATACTGATTGAAAGATTCTTGTCCTTGTCACCAGCTTTATTGTTGCTTTTTTCAAAACTAAGCATCATACAAGAAAATGCCTTTGAAACAAGTTCATTGAAAACAGGATTAATCTGACTGACATTAAAAATATAGTTAGTACCACCTGAAATTCTTGAAATCTCACCGAGTTTGTCTTTTGCATTACTATCAGCATAGTCAAGACACATAGAATAAACAGGGAGTTCATGAGACTTAAGCAAATTCCTGGTTTCGTCAAAAGTACGTTTTGCTTTGTTATCTTCATCAACACCGTCTGTAAAAAGAATCAAAAACTGTCTGTCATAAAAATCCTTATCCTTGACTGCTTCTTCGTGTATCAGATAAAGAGCATCATAAAGGGCAGTATATCCGTTGCCTGTTGTACTAGTTTTATCAATCTTGGCAGCCGCTTCATCATAACTTTCGGTTCCGTCAAGAATCTGCTCAACATCCTGCGAGAAAGTATAGTATTTTACAGACTGTGCAGAACCAAGGTCTTTAATAAATGCCTTTGTACAATTTTTTATTGCATCATATGTTGCCGCAGAAACAGAACCTGATATATCTGCAAGGATATAAATACATGTGCTTGTAGAATCAGGATTGTACGCTGTTGCACCGTTATATTTCAGATTTTCACCATCAAGAGAGGCTTTGACAGATACACTGTCATTAGAAACACCTGAAACATATACATTAATCTCAGGCAGATACATATCTACTGCTTCAGCATATCTGTCTGCAGTAACAGTTGCATTATCCTGTGCATATACAGAAATAACCGAAGAAATAATCAGAATTATAGTTATAATTAAAGAAAAAAGGCGTTTCATTCGTTCCAGCTCCTGTCTTTATTACAAAATGGTACAAAGATAAGCTCAGTTGATCCGACAATAATTCTGTCATCACAGTTAAGGAGAACAGGTTTATTCAGAAATTCATTATTGTGAAAAACAGCACCTTTGTCCGGTGTCAGAAAAAACTCATTCTGCTTAGGTTCATATACAACAGAAAAATGCATTGCAGGGAGAATCTCTTTGTCAGAGAAAACTATATCATTTGATGCATTTGAACCACAGATATTTCTGCCTGTTTCAATAGTGAATGATTTACCCTTATCAGGGCCCTGTACACTGACAAGCCAACCTGCAGTAAAATTTCCTATTCCGCTGATTTCAAAAAAACCGATAGTTGATTCAGAATCAGCCATTGCATCGTATTTATTTTCAACATCAAAAACGTCAAAAGAAGATACATTGGCATCCTTAGGTGAAAGCAATTCAGTGACACCACCATTAACCTCACCAAGCTTATAACCACTGACAGTAACCTGTGACTGAAGATCAAAACAATCAGAAGGGATTGAATCAAGTTTTTTACAAACTGGACATTCTTTTACTTTATCCGTATCATAATAATGTCCTACAGGACAAGTTATCAAAGCCATAAAAACACCTCATAAATGAAATGAATATTTAATGATTGTCCGGAATATATCTGACAAGAATTGCTGATATATTATCTCTGTCTTCGCCTTCAGCCCTTTTTTCAGCAATTTTCACCATTCTACTGAGTGCAGCTTCGGCTGTAGGAACACTTGTAATAACGGAAAACATATCTTCTTCCATTACATACTGCCAGAAACCATCTGTACACATTAAAAAACTGTATGGAGCATCAAGTGTAACGTCAGTTGCATCTATCTCATGAGCATCATTATCAGTAAGCATACCCATTGCAGCCATAAGTGTTGAACGATCAGGATGCTGTCTTGCATCAACAACATCTGACATTCCTGCATCCATCATAAACTGTGCAAGTGAGTGATCAGGAGTTACGCTGACTAATCTTTCAGAATCGAAACAATATATTCTGGTATCACCAATATGTCCCCATGAGGCTTTATTACCTTCAATTGCAAGAATGGAAAGCGTTGAGGTCATACCCTGAGTGATGAACAATTCCTCTTTAGCTCTTAATAGATTTTTCTGAATACGGGTAAAACACTGCTCGAGAAATGTTGTTGAAAAACTATCTGCTTTTTCAGCAATCGAAATTGTATGATTACAGACAAATCTCGACGCCATATCGCCTGAACCTTCACCGCCAAGACCGTCTGCAATAACAAAACAGAACCTGTCATCATCAGCAAAAAAACTGATATAGTCCTCATTCACTTCCCTTGCACCGGGATTTGAATATACTGCAAAATCAATCATGTAAGTCACCGCCTTACGAGTATTAGATTAACACAATAAATGTGAAAATAGTCAGAAATGTAAAAAAATGCACGTTTTTTGTAATATTTAGCTTAAAACTAAACCATAAAACTGTTTTTTATCTCTTCAAACCTGTTTCTGCTGACAGGTATTTCCTCGTCATTTTCGAGAACAAGTTTATCTTTACCCATTCCCCTGACAGTTTTGAAATTGACAAGATAGCTCTGATGAGCCCTGATAAAACCTTTGGCTGATAATATTTCCTCAACATCATCAAGCTTTCCGTAAAACTCATAATCCCTGTTTCCATAAGTCCGGAGAAGGAGTTTTCTGCCGTTACTGAGGAAATATACAATATTATCTAATTTTATTTTCTCAAGCACTGTACCGCACTTACAAGAAAAGTAATCTTCATGTTCAAAAAATTCATAGTATCTGTCGATTGTTTCGACAAGCTGATTTTTATTATAGGGTTTTAATATGTAATTCATTGCCTTCACACGATACCCTAATCTGAGAAGGTTATAGTCTGCCGCAATAAGAACAATTTCAATTGTACGGCTGTAACGTCTTGCTGATTCTGCAGCAGCAAGTCCTGCATTATCCGGAGTGGATACATTAACAAACAATATATCAAAATGCCTTCTGCCCTGTGCGATGTCGGAAGTAAATAAGGTATAAGAAGAATAAAATGTAATGTTGAAATCATCTCTTGAAAACATTATTGCAGAAAGAATGTCATCCAGTTCAAACTGTTCTTCAGGATCAGTATCAAATAATGCAATTTCAACCATTAATTCTTCACCTACCGGTCCTAACCTGCCTGCCACGGAATGCCGTGACAGGCAGGAGTGTGCTTTTATAGCTTATTTCTTAGCTTTTTTATCTTTTTTTTGCAATTTTTCTTCGGCAAAATCATCATTCTTTTTCTTTTTAATTATGATAATTATTGCTGCAATTGCTACAGGAACACCAACGATAATCAGATAAATCCAAGGCATTGATTCAAGTTTTGCAAAGAACAGTGCAATTTTGTTTGAAGATACGCTGACATTTGTGAATTTTACTGTTGTCACGTCATTAATCGGATCTTTAGCATTTATCTGAATTTCATTTCCTGTATCTGTAATGTCAATATATACAGTCTTTGTTTCAGAAAGAGTATAGTTACTTGCTTTTAAAGGTTTTGCATCTGCAGTATTCTCAAGGTAAATATCTGCAGTTTCACCATTAAGAAGAATATCGATTGTACAATCTGAAACATCAGAAAATTCAATGCTTGCTCTGTATTTATCAACATCCATACTGAAACTGTTTTTGAGTTCTGTCTTTATGACAGGAGAAGTAGTATCAACCGTGAAATCTGCAGCAATAAAGTTCTTGCTTTCACCGTCAGAAATGTTACCGGCCATATCAGCTGACTCAACTCGGAGCTCATACTTACCATCTTTATTATAATATGATGCCTGAGGTACAGTATAAGTATAAACAGAATACTTCTTGCTTGTATCAACAGATGCTTCTGTTTCAACATTTCTGGGCGTAATCATATCAGAGATAGTAATCTTTGTGGCATTTGATTCCATATTAACGGGAGTAGGGTTAATTTCCTGTATTTTAATATCTGTAGGTTTGTTTGTTACAGATCCGTCAACCTTTTTAAGGTCAGCAATATCTGTATTAGCATCATCTGACCACTTAACCATGTATGTTGAGCCCATTCTGTTAAGTGAGAAGGAGAATGAAGGAACACTTTCAGAAACATTTTCTTCATTCTGACAGATAATTGTACTTGATGTTCTGCCTGACATGTCAGTAACATTACATGACAATGCGTAAATACCGTCATTATAGATATTATCTGCTTTTGTAAAGTCAATTCTGTATGAATACTCCGTTGTGCTTGATGAAGGATCAGCAGTAATAAAATTCATATTAACAAGATCATTAACACCAAGAGTTTTATTGACAAGATTTACTTCTTTTGTTTCAGGATCAGTTTCCTTGTACCATACTGAGAATGAAGTTGTAAGAGGATTTGTTGCAAGACAGAGACTGTCTCTTGCTGAAAGAGTGAATGCAACTTCATCTGCATTTGTAGCTTCATTGTTTGCAATATCTGTAACAGTAATTGTGGGGTCTGTATTATCTACAAAGAACTGAGGATGTGAGTATGTCGTCCTATTACCTGCCTTATCAGTAACAGTCATTACAATACTGTGACCGCCATCTGATGAATAAACAGCAGAACTTGTTCTTACATCACCGGTGCCACTCCAACCGGACAATACACCATCAGAAAGAGAAATAACGCTGTCATCAAAATGATGTTCATCTACAACAAAAGATGCTGTTACTGAAGATGAGTAGTAACTGTTTATAGGAGTAACTGAAGATGAAAGAGTACAATTAATAACAGGTGCAGTCATATCAATTGTGAAAACATAAGTAGCAATTGACACATTACCTGCATTGTCATACATTCTGATATCTATGGTAATATCATCAGCTTCGTAGTCAATAACAAGAGGCATTGAAGCTTTTGTCACATAGTTTTTATCTTCTGCCTCAACCGTGAGAATATCAGAATACTGAGAAGGATTATTGCTGAAGTTTGTGACAAATTCAGAATATCTGTTTTCAGTCTGACCGTTTGAAACATTGACAGAAGTTATCTTAACACCAATTTTTGAAATACCTGCTACTTCATCCTTGAAATTCAGAACAGGATTGACAGCCTTATTGTAATGTACACCATATGAGTAACCATCAAGTGTCATTGCAATATGATCCTGCTCATTATCATGAGCATCCTGTGATTCTATAGTAAAGTTAGCCGGATTGTTATTTGTTGAACTGTTGCCTACATTATCCTTTAATGTAACAACAAGATTACCCTTAAAATTATAGGGGAAGATATAGGTCCATTCATACATTCCGTTGCCGTCTAACTTATTGAAATAAACACCGACACCGGGTTTGAAAGGTTCGCCTTCAATAGGAATGAATGTCACATCAACCATACTCTTGTCTGCGATACCGGAAGTAGGTGCAAGTTCATCAGCAACACTGCCTGAATCACTGATAGTCAGTTTGATTTCAGTATTTTTATCACATGTGATTTCATACTTATTTGATGTGTTATTAAACATAACATTCACAGTTGATGAAGCAGGATCTTGGTTATCGATTTCTTTAAAATCAATCTTCTGAACACCGGGAGCAGTAGTATCCATATAAATAGTATAAGGATACTTTGCGTTGTTTTCCTTGAATTCATCTGTCTTGTTTGTCAATTCATTACCTGCATTATCGGTGATAACATAAGTAAGATTGATACTGCCATCCGGATTAACAACTGCTTCTGAAGTGCTGAATTCAATAGGAGCGGGATTGGTTATTTTATCCTTATCAGCAGTAAAATGCTTATCAAGAATAAGCTTATTATTAAGATAAACATCTACTGTAGCAATACCTGCAAAGTTATCAGAAACTGTGAGTTTATAAGTTACATCACCTGAATACCAAACCTTACCGGTTTCGGAATCTGAATAACTGATAATACCATCAGGAATGGTGATATCAAGTGCATCAACAACAGGTGCAACCTTATCAATATTGATGTTTTCACCATAAACAGTTTTTTCAGATGCATTATCAACATTATCTACTGCAACTGCAAAAACCTTATTATTTTTAACATCGTCTTCATCAATTTCAAATATACCGTCAGCGCTTTTACCGACAAGCTTTGCGGATTCAGCATCTTTGCCGATATATAGATGATATTCCTTGATACCTGAACTGAATGATTCATTACCTACAGGACCGTAATCTGAGCCTTCAACAACAACCGTAACAGTATTGTTAAAGAAAATACCGAATGTAAGATCCTTTACAATTTCAACAAATCCGTTGGGAGCAGAATCATCTTTCTCAGCAAAATAAATTTTATCAACAACAGGTGCAATATCATCAATATAGATATTACCGGTCTGTGCAGTCTGCTCATTACCGTTATTATCCTTGACGTCAAATACATTATAAGTATATGAAACTGCAGATTCCTTATCTGTCATGTATTCAAACAGACGGGCAATAATCACATTGGGATCATCACCCCATATTATTGAGTCGCCGAGAACTTCACCGTTAACTTCAACCTTAACAGACTGAATACCTGAAGCATCTTTGTCTTTAGCTGTATCATAAACTGAGATATTGAATGTGATATCATCGTTGTACCAGATACCGTCAGCGGTATCATAACGGACAAGTGACTCCGTCTCCCCTGTTTCAGGAAGCCATGTGAGAATAATGGGAGGCTGAGTATCATTGAACCTTGCATCAATTGATGCAGTTGCGTTGAATGATTCAGTTACTACAGTAGCATTACCTGCAGCGTCAACAACAGTAATAGTCATAGTGTAAACACTTGTCATTTCAACAGGAATATTATAATTAACCTTATTGCCTGTATGATCTGTAACTGTGATTGTAATCTGCTGTTCTGTAGTGACATCCTTACCGTTAAATGCAACAGTAATGTTCTTATCATCTGTCAATAATGCATCTGCATTTTCAGCAACAAAAGAATAAACAACATCATCATTGATTTTTACTTCATAGCTGCGCACACCTGAATGATTATCATTGAATGCAACAGGTACATCAAATTTATATGTAAACCATTCCTGTGTTTCTCCGTTTACTGAAATTTCAGAACCTTCAGGTCTTGAAACTTCAACATGAGGAGCAATATTTTCCCATGAAATGATGGCCTTGCCTTCTGAATTACCGTCAGTAGCATACACCTGAGTATTCAGACCTGCCTCGTTTGTTGCAGCAATTGCAAAAGAACCCTTGAACATACCTGTCTCATCTTTGAATTCGTCAAAGCTGAGAATAAATGTAACAACACCGTTATTATAAGATGTAGGTGTTTTTTCAAGAACAAACTCATCATTTACATCTGTAGCAATAAGCTTGATTTCAAGTCTGTCTGAATCAGGGTTAACAGCAATTCCGGATTCAGGATCATCAACCTTTGCAGTAACCCTGATACCAGCCTTGAAAGCATAACCATAAGTAAGCTTATTGGCAGTCTCAGAAGCTGTATCATCATTGTTTTCAGTAATAACAATATTTTCAATAACAGGTGCTGTAGTATCAAGTCTGACTTCTGCAGTTTTTGTTGTTTCATTACCAGCATTGTCTACTGCATAAACAGTGAGAGAAGCAACATTGTTATTGAAATAAAGTTCACTGAGAGGAACACTGTATTTACCGTCTGTAACAGTAATTTCATGACGGCTGTACATGTTCTTTGCAAGATAATATAATGCCTTTACGCCTGAAGCAGCATCTGTGACATCTGATATTTCAACAGAAGAAGACGCATCTGTAAACCACGCATCTGAATTGATTGTAAAATCAGGTGCGACTGAATCATATCTGAATTCTACAGATTCTGCAACAGCAGTGTCTGTACCTGAAATAATCTTGGATGAAACATTGCCTGCAGCGTCTGTTACTGTGAAAACAACAGTATTTGTGCCTTCAGAAAGTGCAGCCTTGCTGACATCGAAAATATATTCATTTTCATTCTCGCCTGCTGCGACAGCATCCTTATCAGCTTCACCGTTGATTGATGCAACGACACTCTTAACGTCTGATTCTGCATTGGTAACTGTAAGAAGAACAGTAGAATCTGAAGTAAGCCATGCATTGTCTGCATGCTCAACTCTGAGGATATCCTGTGTTGAATCCTTTTTGACATCAACTGTCTTCGTTGTTTTATTACCTGCTTTATCAAATACACTTACAGTAATTGTGTACTCACCGTCAGGAATGTCAGAATTATTAAGAGTAACAGAATCAGCATTCTCGGGAACGTTGATTGCTTTATTAAGGTTTTTACCTGTAAAGACAACTCTGGAAGCTCCGGAAACTTCATCTTTTATATTTTTTACTTCTAACTCAAGATTTTTCACCCATGAAGATGATACTCTGCCGATATCAAAATCAGGAACTGAAGTATCTTTCTTAACGGGAATATCTGTTTTTGAATCACCTATGATAACAGTAATAACATGTTCACCGTCAGGAATTTCATCCATGGAAATATCAATATTTCCGTTAGGGGCAAGGAAAACATTGTCATAATCGTTGTCAACAACAAATGTGACATCCTTACCGTCATCACCGGTATTAACAGAAATTATACCACTGTTTACCCATGCATCATCATCTGCCTCCCAATTGATTGTACAATCAGAAGAAATAACATATGACTTTGACATAGCGGAATAATTGGAATTTGCTGATGAAGGTGTGAAAACCGCTGTAATTCTTGCAGAAGTTACAACATTAAGAAGATTTTCAGCAACCTTAACCACACCGCTGTCAGAATCAACAGTAGCAAAAGCCTGATTATCACTTGAATATTTGACTGTGCCTTCAGCACCATCAGCAAGTTTTACAGGGTTAGAATATGACTTTCCTGCTTCCGCATTGGGGATATCGCCCTTTACAAAACCTTTGATTGCGTTGTCAGCAGGATAAACATTAACATAAATATCCGCAAAAGCAGCAGCATAAGTGCTTGTCTTTTCAACTGAAACACGAATGACTGCAGAGCCGACTGAAAGAGCTAAAACGACACCATTGTCAACAGATACAACCGTTTCACCACTTGTGACTGCATAATTTACAGCAGCGTCACTATTTGTTGAAACTGTAATTTCAGTTCTGTCACCATACATCATATCCAATGAAGATGTGCTGACAGTAAGCTCGGGATTTGCAAGAGAGCTTGACTGCTGTGTCAGATCTACATGATACAATGATCTGGAAAGAGGTCCGTAAACCTCATAACCGCCGACAACGGCAAGAGTCGAATTTGCAAGCTGAGTATCATCCAACTGCATAAACTCAACATAACCATTCTGGTCAGTGGCTCCAGAAGCCACAACTGATGAACCTGAATAAATAATTACTTCCGTACCGCTGCTTGCATTACCGCCTGATGTTACACTGAACGATAAATAGTCTGCAGATTCGTAATCAACTGCTGATGCAAATATGTTCAGAGGTGCAGTGGGAACAAGCATAAGACAAGCAAGAAACAGCGCAAGAACACGGCTGAATTTTTTATTCATTATCAATCACTTCCTTCTTCGATTTATTTTTTTAAATATTAAACTATATTCATAAATACTGTCATTGAAAAAAACATGAAAATTCAAGGACAGTAAGAATAACGAAAGAATCGCTGCTGTTACTGCAATATGATCAAATATACCTTTTGCTGCAAGAATAACAAAAATAATTGTCAAAAGTGTAACTGAAAAAAATACAATATCAACAGTCTTTGCTGTTTTATTACGGAAGAAATTCAGGACAGAAATAAATCTGTAAATTCTCGCCGCAGGTGAGGATGAACCGCAATGGAATTCAAACTCATTTTTATATCTCAACTTTATAAAAAGCATAAGACCGCCTGAACAAAGAACAGATATCCAGAATAATGTTACAAAAATGAACGTAACAGTGGTTTCTGCAGCCATAAAAGGAATAATTATAAGAAACAGAGACTGCAGAGCCATAAAAACAGGAATCAGATTTACAAAAGGTAATTGTAAATATATGTGTTCATCCGGTTTTTTATCTATTTTGTTTTTTTCAGAATTCAGGACACTTTTATTTTTTTCTGATTCAGTTTCAAGCTTTTCAGATATGTCTTTTTGTCCGGAATCAGTCTTCTTGTTCTTGTTTTTATTTTTTTCTGTTTTTTGCTTTACAGATTCAGAAGCAGACTCATTTTGTTTTTCTTTTTCATTACCGTCATCAAACAGAACAGGAATGTCTTCAACAGGATGCTGATTGCTGTTTTCTGTTATTTTCTCTTCTGGCGGAGCAGTTATTTTATCTCCCTTTTTTTTATTGACAGAACGAAGAAATGATTCTTTTGCGTCAAGCGGAATCTTTTCAACAGGATTTTTTTTATCTGACACTGTATAAATCCTCCCGGGATTCAGTTTTCATGTAAAGCAGAAAGACTTCACATATAAAAGCTTTTCTGCTTTACACAACAAAGTAAAACTACTTTACATAAATCAGCCGATATATTCTGAACATTCAGTAAACACAAGGTCTTTAAGAATGACAAAATCTTTTCTGTTATTGACATTCTGAGCAAGAACCTGTGTTCCGGCTTCAGATTTTACAGAAGCTGCTGCACGCGACTGTGCAAGAGCATCTCCCATAGACTGCTGAGGAGCATTATTGATATTACCTGTTCTTCCTCTTTTTGCAATATTGGAAGTTTTGACATCTATAAGTTTACCTGAGGGATCATAAATACCGACACGCTTATTGCTTTCCTTCTTTTTACGGTATTCTTCCATATAGTTTTCAACCATTTTACCTGAAAGTTCCTTTCGGATTCTTCTGATATCAAAGTTGAAGAACATGATTATTGCAATGATAAGACAGATGGCAGCTATACAAAAACAGATTGCTGCAATAATTGTAAATATTTCATACGCACCCATATCTGTATACCTCCCATTTATTCGCCGTAAACCAAATAAATATAATGTGCAATATTGGCTCTGTTATCATTAATTGTATCAAAATTTGAGTTCGGAGACCATTTTTCAATACTGTAGATGCCCTTTGTTTCATCATATTCGAGCTCTGAACGCTGATTATTTAAAAATCCGCTGAATGTACCGTCTGTTGAAAGGTCAAGAACTCTTTTATAAACAATCATATAATCTTCACCATAAAGTGCCTTGTAGATTGCAGCTACATCATTTTTTGAAATATTTTTTGATTTATAATCCTTGATATTGCTTTGATCTTCGAGCATACGATAATATGTAACATACATACTACGTTTTGTGACATCACTTGAAGTATTTTCGGTCAGTTCAAGTGATTTTATAATTTCATCAAAGCACTTGACAATATCCACATCATTTGCAGCAGTCTGGTACAAATCATTTGATACCTGGGAATCATCTTTAGTAAAATATGTGTATATGACTGAACTGTAGTAATAGTTTTTTGCTTTATCGACCAGTTCATCCGGCAGCTCAGTTGTGTCATAATTATCTTTTTTGTTTAGAAGTCCGTTATTTTCATCAAAAAGAATTGCAAGTACTCTTTTTGCTTCTGCAAAGTTGTTATAATTTACTGCATCTACAGTAGCTGAACCGAAAAGCATTTCACCATGATAAATACAATACTTTACAAGGTTTGTTATCTGCTCATCTGAAAGATTATCATAGATTGTTTCACCTTCATCAAGATCATTTACATCTTCAAGTTCAGCCTGAACAACACTCATAATATCATCAGGCTGCCGTATGTTAATGGAGTACATATCAATTTTTTCTTCATTATGCATTGATACAATTTTTTCCATATATACAGCAAGAAATTCAAGCTGTTCACTACTGTTATATTTGCTTTTTTTGTTAGATTCCGGACTGCCCATAATATTATCATAAGCATCGGAGAGAATACTGTAACCACTTGCATTCTGGACATTTTTGATATTGTCTGTCAAACTTGCATCGAGTGATTTTTTTGCGCCGAAAATCATACCGGTACCGAGGATTGCAAAGACAATTGAACATACAACCAAAGCGATGAAAGAATTCAATCTCTTTTTCTGTCTGATTCTTCTGCCTTTATCAAACTCCTGAATATTATCAAGGACATATCTGATTTCATCACATGACTGGAATCTGTCTTCAGGGTTCATCTGTGTACATTTCTGAATCAGATACTGAAGACCGTCATAGAAATTGGGATTTACCTGTTTGATCGGATAGAGTTCATAAGGAGGTTCACAAGGATTAAGACCTGTCACAAGGTGATAAAGCGTAACACCAAAACAATAAATATCTGTTCTTGCATCAGTCTGTCCCTTACCGCCGAACTGTTCGGGAGCTGCATAGCCTCTTGTGCCGAGACTTTCCGTATCTGCAGTTTTTGCTCGTTTATATTCACGGGCAATACCGAAATCAATCAGTTTGACTGTACCGTCAGGTCTGAGCATAACGTTTGCAGGCTTCATATCTCTGTATAT
Organism: Clostridia bacterium; assembly: GCA_017473925.1. Classification (GTDB taxonomy): domain Bacteria; phylum Bacillota; class Clostridia; order Oscillospirales; family Acutalibacteraceae; genus UBA1081. Next base: position 27,050 of record JAFUIY010000111.1, read on the forward strand.
GATAGGCGGCTCACAATTATGCAGATAGAAAAGAACGTCGCACAACTGCTTGCCCCATTCAATAACCTGATCCTGGTCCTGTGCACCGTAAAGCTCAAGAATCTTACTGAGAGGTTCACCTTCAATATAGTCCATGACAACATAAATTGTGTCATGCTCTTCTATAATGTCAACAATTCTGGGAAGTGAAGGATGATCGAGCTTTTTCATAAGATTTGCTTCAGCAAGAAGACTGGAAACAACTATTTCATTGTTTGCATCATTTGCTTTTCGTGCAATTTCTTTAACTGCCCACTGTTTATTAAGACGGGTATCCATTGCGAGATAAACAACAGACATACCGCCTCTGCCGATTTCTCGGAGGACTTCATATTTACCGTCAATAAGTGTACCTATTTTAGCCAAGTTGTTCACCGTCCTCCCTTAAATTGCCTTTATAAGCAGTGCCGTGATATTATCGGTTTCACCGCGTTTTTTATCAAGCTCAACAGCACCTATAAGTGCTCTTTTGATATCATTCTCATCCTTCAGCGAAGAAGGTGCGAAAAGACCGTAAAACTCCTCGTCGCTGAGTTCATGGTGAAAACCGTCAGAACAAAGCACATATGTTGCATTCTGTTTTACATCACCGTATGTGTACTCAGTTCTAATATTTCTTGCTGCACCAAGACACTGAAGAAGTACATTTCGTCTTGAATCTGTTTTTGCCTGTTCTGCAGTTATAAGCCCCATTGCAACATCTCTTGCAACAACGGACTGGTCCTGAGTAAGCTGAACAAGACTCTTATCAAGCATATATGCTCTGGAGTCGCCAAGCTGAGCTGTAAGGTACTTGTTGTTCACAAATAACATTGCCGTAAGTGTAGTACCAAGCTGAATATTTTCATTTATACCATATTTATATACAAGCTCATTCTGCTCATTAATCATCAGTTCCCAGACTGATTTTACCATATTCATTGAAAAATCAGGAGCATCAAGCAACTGAGGAAGTTCTTCATTGAACCACTTTGAAAAACGCCTGATTACAGTTGCACTTGCAAGTTCACCCTTCTGAAGACCGCCCATGCCGTCACACATAACTGCAAGGCAGACTTCACCGTACTTTGTTCTTGCAACTTTGATACACATACTGTCCTGGTTGGTTTTTTTTCTGATACCGACATCTGTATGAGCTGCTGTCAAAAACTGCATTTCAGATTCACCTTCCGTTTACTTTTCATTATATATTATTTAATATAGAAATCGAAAATCTCATTTGCAAGAACAACACGGGAGCCGGTAAAAATCTCATTCTTTTCATAAGGAACAGCTTCCCTGCCGTCAACATAAAGCTTATTGGTTGAATTATTGTCTATAATGAAAAATCTTGAATCTTCAATACAGACCGTTGCATGGAATTTACTTACAAGTGAATTCCCGCTTATCATGTAATCCATATCCGAACCGGAACCGATTGTAAAATAGTTTTTGGTAACATAAACTGCCTGAGAATTTATAAATCTTATGAAGAAAGCTGTCTTATCAGTGCTCTCATCAGCAAGCAGAACTGTTTCATATGATTCTGCAGCCTGATGATTGGGCCGGATTGAAGAATAAGCCATTGCCTGTGCAAGACCGTCTGTGCCTATAAGAGTTCTGTCATTATTAAGCGGATGACCGACATGGGGATATGTTGTTTCTTTCTCGGAGTAATCACCTGTATTTTCGGGAAGATGACTATAATTATAGTCATACAAGTTGCCTGAAATATTGTCATCATTGCGACCGTTTGTAACACTATCAGAATCACCAAAATCAGAATCAAGAACAAGACATGTTGCATTCTCATTATAATAGTCATCATCGTCTGTTACAGAATTCTGTGCAAAAGGAGAATCGTCAGCACTGAGAACCGTTGTCTCGCCTTCACTGAACATGGGTGTTGCAGACTGAACGGGAGTTACGGACTGCATGGGAGCTGCAGGCTGTGCACTGAGTACCGTTGTCTCGCCTTCGCTGAAATCAGGTTTTACAGGCTGCGCACTGAGTACTGTTGTCTCGCCTTCGCTGAAATCAGGTTTTACAGGCTGCGCACTGAGCACTGTTGTCTCACCTTCACTGAAATCACCTGAAGGAGCAAAAGATGCAGGACCTGAAGAAACAGGAGCATTGCCACAGAACACACTGTAACACTGATTGATAGTATTACAGATCTCAGGATCATTTTCCTTTAATTTAAGGAGTGAAGATATAAATGCGTCAACTGTGTTTGACTCATCAAAATCATAAGCCGGAGCATAAATCATTTTTACCTGCCCTGCAACATTGACAAACATACACTCCGGTCTGTAAATAAGACCTCTGGGATCAAGCCCTGTTGAAGAAAAGCCTGCAACAGAATTGAAAACATCCGCAAGAAGTCCTGCAAAAGTCTCAGCATCAATCTGCCCTTTTATAATATCTTTGAGACAAGTAAATTCGCCGGGATTAAAAACCACCTGCACTTTGAAAAGCTTAATCTGAAAATCAGCTGAAAGAAGACAGGAGTTTGTTTTCATTTCATTCATTATGCAGACAGACTGATAATTGACATCACTCTGTTTGGCAAATCTTATAATAACACTTTTTCCTGAGGATTCTTTAATTTTATACATAAACTTAACCTCCGGCGCAATATAATACTAAAAATATATAATAAGACATAATTACGATAATATATGGTAAATTATATCATCTAAAACCTGAAGTGTCAACACTATATTAATAATTATTTATAAAATTATTGATAAATCATTTTTTTCATACTAAATCGTGTATATTGTTATTTTACTTATTGTCTTAAAAAAGTTGATTTTAGTCAAATGTAAATTTTTTGTAAATCTTACAAGCATCTGTTATCCGTAAAAAAATACCCCATATTTCAGACATCGGTGTTATATGTCTGAGACACAGGGTATCTGTTCAAATGTAATTAATTCTGAACTGACAATAAAATAACTATATAATCAGCAAATCAGCACGATGCGAGTGTTTTTATATATCTCTTGAAGAATGCAAGAGCATCGGGGAAGGATGCAGTTTCAATTCTTTCGTTTGTGCCGTGGGTTGTTGTAAGGAGGCTTGTGGGAAGAAGGAATGGTGAATATCTGTAAACATTTTCACAGATGTTCTGATAATTTCTTGCATCAGTACCGCCCATAACAAGATAAGGTGCGGCAACATTATTGTTGTTCATTCTGTAACAGATATCTTCAATAGCCTTGAATGCTCTTGAGTCTGTGGGAGAAACATTTGAGGGCTCCTGACCGCCGAGAAGCTCAATTTCAACATTCTTATTCTTAATGACCTTCTGCAGATGTGTCTTGACATCTGCAATTGTCATACCTGGCATAATTCTGAAGTTTACACTTACAGATGCCTTCTGAGGAAGAACATTTGCCTGAGGGCTGCCCTCTGCCATTGTAACGGCAGTTGTTGTTCTTACAAATGAGGCTGCCGCAGGGATATTTGACATAACGACCTTGAGTGCAGGTCTGAGGTACTTTGCATTGCAGAGAATATTTCTTGCAAGGAAGGATGTGTTTCTGCCGACCTTATCAAGAATACCGTCAACAACGGGAGTAATCTCCGACCTGAACTGATTGTTTTCAATATCCTTTATTACATCAGCCATTTTGCCGAGAGCTGTATGGTTGGGAGGTGTTGATGAATGACCGCCCTTTGCAGTAAGGCTGATTTTATAGTCACAGTATCCCTTTTCGGCAATACCGATACCTGCAAGGTTCTTATCAATGATTCCGGGCACTTTGATGGGAAGAATTGCGCCGCCTTCATCAAGGACACTGTCAAGTCTGACGCCACGGCTTTCAAGAAGTGCAGAAATCTTCTTAGCACCGTTGTTGGGAGAAGCAACAACCTCTTCATTGTGACCGAAGCACAGATAAACTGTTCTTTCGGGCACAAAACCGTCTTCAAGAAGAGTTTCAACGGATTCAAGGACAGCCACAACATGGTTCTTCATATCAACTGCGCCTCTGCCCCATACATAACCGTCAGCAATTTCACCGCCGAAGGGGTCATGTTCCCAGTCCTGTTCTGTACCTGCAGAAACGGGAACTACATCCTGATGACCGAGGAGAGCAATGGGTTCAAGGTCTGGATTTTTGCCTTCCCAGGTGTAAAGAAGACTTGCCTTACCTACAATTTCCTTTTTGAGTGTTTTATGAATAAGAGGATATCTTTCTTCAAAAAGCTTATGAAGAGCATCAAACTGTGTCCAGTCAACCTTGTCCTCATCAACATTTGAAATAGTCTTTATTTTGATGGCGTCTGAAAGATTCTGAGTATATCTTTCAACATCAACTCTCTCTTCGGGAAGAGGCTCAGAATCCCTTACGGGAGGAGTGAATTTCTTTGCTTTGATAAGATTTGCGGCAACAGCTGAGCCGACTGCAGCTACGGCAATACCTGCCTTTAATTTTTTATCCATAACATTTATCTCCTTTAAATTCTTTTTTTTACAGATATCATAATACTACTCCCGGACAAAAAAATCAATAAATTAAACTTATTAATTTTTAAATATTTGTAATATTTTCAGAAATTGAGCATTGCACTTGACATAAACTCTTTAAAGTTATATTATATACAATGTATTTTAATGTAAAATCGGAGGACATTATGGGTTATACTATTGCAGAAAAACTTATAAAAACTCATCTTGTTGAGGGTGAAATGGTCAAGGGCAAGGAAATCGGCCTTCGTATTGACCAGACACTCACACAGGATGCTACAGGCACTATGGCTTATCTTCAGTTTGAAGCTATGGGAATTGAAAGAGTAAAAACAGAACTTTCTGTTGCATACATCGACCACAATACACTTCAGAACGGCTTTGAAAACGCTGATGACCACAGATTTATTCAGACTGTTGCAAAGAAGAGAGGCATCCGTTTCTCACGCCCCGGCAACGGTATTTGTCATCAGGTTCATCTTGAAAGATTCGGCAAGCCCGGCAAGACACTTTTAGGCTCAGACAGCCATACTCCCACAGGCGGCGGCATCGGTATGCTCGCTATGGGTGCAGGCGGTCTTGACGTTGCAGTTGCTATGGGCGGCGGCACATATTACATCACAATGCCCGAAATCGTAAAGGTTAACCTTACAGGCAAGCTCCCCTCATGGGTTGCTGCAAAGGATGTTATTCTCAAGGTTCTTGAAATTCTCTCCGTCAAGGGCGGTGTAGGCAGAATCATTGAATACACAGGTGAAGGCGTAAAGACACTTTCAGTTCCTGAAAGAGCAACAATCACAAATATGGGTGCAGAGCTTGGTGCAACAACATCTGTTTTCCCCTCTGACGAAGTAACAAAGGCTTTCCTCAAGGCTCAGGACAGAGAAGAGGACTGGGTTGAGCTTATTGCTGACGAGGATGCAGTATATGACAAGGTTGTTGAAATCAATCTTTCAGAGCTTGTGCCCATGGCTGCAATGCCCCATATGCCTGACAATGTAAAGTCCGTTGACGAAATCGGTGAAATCAAAATCGATCAGGTATGTATCGGTTCATGCACAAACTCTTCACTTATGGATATGATGAAGGTAGCTCACATTCTGAAAGGCAAAAAGATTCATCCAAATGTAAGCCTTTCAATCGCTCCCGGTTCAAAGCAGGTTCTTACAATGCTTGCAGAAAACGGTGCTCTTGCGGACATGATTGCTGCAGGTGCAAGAATTCTTGAAAGCGCATGCGGCCCCTGTATCGGTATGGGTCAGTCACCCAACTCAAAGGGCGTTTCACTTCGTACATTCAACAGAAACTTTGAAGGCAGAAGCGGTACTGCAGACGCAGGCATATACCTTGTAAGCCCTGAAGTTGCAGCTGCATCAGCTGTAACAGGAGTACTTACAAATCCCGCAAAGGCTCTCGGCGAAATGCCCGCATTCCCGATGCCTGAAAAGTTCCTCATCAATGATAATATGGTTGAGCTTCCCGCAGCAACTGAGGATGCTCCCGAAGTAAATGTTATTTACGGCCCAAACATCAAGAGTGTTCCTCTCGGCACAGCACTTACAGACTCTGTTTCAACAAAGGTTATGCTCAAGGTCGGCGACAACATCACAACTGACCACATCATGCCTGCAGGTGCAAAGATACTTCCCTACCGTTCAAACGTACCTCATCTTTCACAGTTCTGCTTCAGACAGTGTGATGAAGACTTTGCTGAAAACTGCAAGAAGATGGGCGGCGGTATCATCGTAGGCGGCGCAAACTACGGTCAGGGCTCATCAAGAGAACACGCTGCTCTCGTTCCCCTTTACCTCGGCATCAGAGCTGTTGTAGCAAAATCATTTGCAAGAATCCATGTAAATAACCTTATCAACTCCGGTATCATTCCTCTCACCTTCAGAAATGCAGAGGATTACGATAAAATTGACAAGTTCGATGTGGTTACACTCAAGGATGTGAAATCTGCAATCCTTAATGATACAGATGTGGTTCTTGTCAACGAAACAAAGGGTGAAGAATACATTCTTAAGGGCGGATTTACCGAAAGACAGAAGAATATGCTCACTTTCGGCGGTCTTCTCAACTATACAGGTGCAAACAAGTAAATAGTTAGGAGTGAGGAATGAGGAGTGAGGAGTTAAGGAAGGGGGCAAGCCCCTTAACCCCCGTTTTATAAATCAAGCCCGTCAGGGCTTCCGAAACTCCTAACTCCTAACTTCTAACTCCTAACATAATTAAAAATTTTAATTAAGGGTGGATATATAAAATGACAGAAGCAAATATCAAGGCTGCCGTTGAAAAATTTGAGGCTCTCGTAAGAGAACAGGCAGAAAGAAACGAAAAAATCAAGTCAGTAAAAGAATTTACAGACTTCGCAAATAAAGAACAGATCATCATCGGCGTATGCGGTGGTGACGGCATCGGCCCAACAATCACTCAGGAAGCTGCAACTGTCCTCAAGTATCTTCTTAAAGATGATGTCGATGCAGGTAAAATCGTTTTCAAAGACATTGACGGTCTTACAATCGAAAACCGTATTGCTCACATGAAAGCTATTCCCGATGACGTCCTCGAAGAACTCAAAGCTTGTGACGTTATCCTCAAGGGCCCCACAACAACACCTCAGGCAGGTGACGGTCTCCCCAACATCGAAAGTGCAAACGTTGCAATGCGTAAGGCACTTGACCTTTTCGCAAATGTCCGTCCCGTCAAGGTTCCCGAGCAGGGCATCGACTGGACATTCTTCCGTGAGAACACAGAAGGCGCTTATGCAGTAGGTTCAAAGGGTGTAAATGTTGACGATGAACTCGCATTTGACTTTGTTGTAACAACAACTGAGGGCTGTCAGAGAATTGCAAAGCTTGCGTATGACTATGCAAGAAACAACAAGAAGGACAGGGTTTCAATCATCCAGAAGGCAAATGTTATCAAGACAACTGACGGTAAGTTCCTTAACCTCTGTAAGGAAGTCGGCAAGGACTATCCCGAGATCACAACAGATGAATGGTACATCGATATCACAACGGCAAAGCTTATCGACCCCAAGAGAAGAACAGATTTCAAGGTATTCATTCTTCCCAACCTCTACGGTGATATCATCACAGACGAAGCTGCTGAATTCCAGGGCGGTGTAGGTACTGCAGGTTCAGCTAACCTCGGCAAGAAATACGCTATGTTTGAAGCTATCCACGGCTCAGCTCCCAGAATGGTAAAAGAAGGCAGAGCTCAGTATGCTGACCCCTGCTCAATGCTCAGAGCTGCTGTAATGCTCCTTTCCCACATCGGCAAGCAGGCTGAAGCTGACAAGCTTGAAAAGGCTCTTGACATCTGCATGCTCACAGAAAAGAAAATGTCAATCACAGGCAGAGACACAGGTTGTACATGCCGTGAATTCGGTCAGTATGTTATGGATACTGTTGAATCTCTTTGATTATGAAAAATAATAATTCAATTCCGAAAAATGTTATAAAAAGGCTTCCCCGTTACTACCGATTTCTCGGTATGCTCCTTGAATCGGGAATCGAAAGAATCTCATCAAACGAGCTTTCAAAAAGAATGGGACTGACTGCCTCACAGATAAGACAGGACCTCAACCATTTCGGCGGGTTCGGTCAGCAGGGCTATGGCTATAATGTTGAACAGCTCAGAGAAAACATCGGTGAAATTATCGGCATAGGCAATAATTTCAGCGTAATTCTTGTGGGTGCAGGTAACCTCGGAAGAGCCGTTGCACAGCATCTCAATTTTGAAAAGAGAGGCTTTAAGCTTGTTGCAATTTTTGATTCCGATGAAAAGCTCTCGGGAATGAAAATCAACGATACTCAGGTCAGAAGTTTTTCCACAATTTCCGATTTCTGCAAAGATAATCTTCCTACAGCTGCAATTCTCTGTGTACCCACAGCTGCAGGCAAGACAGTTACACAGGAGCTTTACAACTGCGGCATAAAAGCATTCTGGAATTTCAGCCACTACAGCATAACGGATGACTTCCCTGATGCAGTTGTTGAAAATGTTCACCTCAGCGACAGCCTTATGAGACTTTGTTTCAATATCACCAACAGGGAGGAAACACTGTGAAACGGCTACTCAATGTCAACATAACGGATATTGTACCCTTTTCAAAAGGTCTGATTTTCGTCAGACGCGAACAGATGCCCGACGGTGTCAACAAGGTTTCATTTTTCAGCTACGATGCCGCCACAGGTGAAGTTACAACAGTCACAAAGGGTGTTTATCTGCTGAATAAATTCGGCATGGCTTATGAAAGCATTTCCTCAAAGCTCGGTGATTTTATCACCTGCGATACTGCAAAGCTTCCGAATCATCATACGATAATCATTTATCCTACGGGTGAAATCGGCCATTTTGATGATAAAGGAAAAATTGTAAAAACAGGTGACCTTTATTACAACAATGCACCTGCCCGTGATGCCGCATTCGACGGCAACAGCATATGGTGTGTTGTACCTCAGAGAAATGCAGTTATAAGGTATTCAATCTCTGCACAGAAAATCATCATGCGTATTGGCGGAGACGATAACACGGCTTTCAATATGCCCATTTCCGTCTCCTGTTATAATGATGAGCTTTTTGTGTGCAACAGAGCTTCATGTGAAATCAGAAAAATCGATATAAACACACTTGATGTTTCCGATTATCTTGAATTCAACGAGCCTGTAAACAAGTATTTCAGATTCAAGGACAAGGAAATCGTTGTCCTCGACTCGGGAATTTACGAACTTTAATAATTCAATCATACTTTTCCTCCTTAAATCATATCTATTGGATGATATGTTTAAGGAGGTTTTTTCTTTGAAAACACTTGTTGAAGAGAGAGCAATTGAGCTTGGTGAATATATTGTTGAAAACAACACGACAGTCAGAGCAACTGCAAAAAAATTCGGCATTTCGAAAAGCACCGTACATTCCGATGTGTCGGAAAGGCTCAGAAAAGCCAGTCCGACCCTTTACAGCGAGGTCAGAAAAGTCCTTGACACAAATAAAGCCCAACGGCACATCAGAGGCGGTCAGGCAACAAAAGAAAAGTATATGGAAAAATATAAAAAATAATTGCAAATCAAAGTTTTCCAAATTTCAGTCCGAAAAATATGATTTATCTTTGATAAATTGTTATTTTTCCCTTCGCAACAGATTGTTGACAAGGATTTTTCATTTAAAATATTGAAAATCACCTCCGTTTATGGTTAGATATAAGCGGAGGTGATTTCTGTGACAAAGGTTTCCAAGAACATAAAAAAGCTGAGAACACAGCACGGGCTTACTCAGGAGGATGTAGCAAAAAAGCTTTTTGTTACAAGACAGACTGTCTCAAGCTGGGAATCGGGAAGAACACAGCCCGACATCGAAACTCTGATGAAGCTCAGCGAACTGTTTTCCGTTTCGGCAGAGGAACTCATTTACGGCAAATCGAAACTCATATCCGAAGAAGAAAAAAACAATGCTTCAAGGCAGAAGCTGATAATCATTTTTTCAGTTCTCGGCTCTGTGCTGACGGCTGTAGGACTTGTTCTGATTTTTGTCAATTACTGGGACAAATTTCCTATTATACTTAAATCGTTGTTTGCATTCATGCCTATGCTTGCAGGTCAGGGTGCGGCAATTTATACATTGATAAAACACCGGGACTCAATTGCATGGAAAGAAGGCGCTTCCATACTCTGGTGTGCAGGGATCGTGGCAACGATAGCCCTTATGGACAGCATTCATCTGCTGTATACCGATTTCAGGGACTGTCTGTTTATAGATGTTCTGCTGACTTTACCCATAATATTTATTCTTGATGCGGTCGCTCCCCTTCCGTTTATTCATTTCGGAATCAATTTTCTTCTTTACAATACCGAAAATCTGTTGATTACAAACATAATTATTTTTGCATTATTGGCAGTTACATACATTTATGTGCTGACAGGCAAAAAGAAAAAGGACAATGCAGGACGCATTTTTGCTCAGTGGATTAATCTTATCTCATTATCCGTTATTCTGATTTCAGATGTAATTATTGCTGAAGCACCTGTACCTGCGTTACTGATGATTCTGACAACATACTTTGCCGCATTGTACTATCTGTTTTTCAGCACATCCTTTACACTCCCATACAAACCTGCAGGGCTTATCGGCACCCTCGGAATGTCAATTTCATGTGTTATTCTGCTTCATCCCGAAATACTGTATGCACCGTATTTCGGATATGAAAAACATGAAATAATTTCAATGCTTATCATTGCCGTCATATGCGTAATTATTTTCACGGTAACAGGCATATTGAAACGGAAGGATATTGCAAAAAACAAAATCAGCATTTGTCTGTTCGCCTCAACCGCACTTCTTATTCTTTCAGAGGCTATGTGCTGTATGATTGCTCCTGAAAACAACCATATCATTTTCTATATTCTGACTCTCATTTCAGCCTTTGCATTGGCTTTTTCCGTAATTTCAGACGGTGTGCTGTCAAACAACTTCTGGCTTCTGAATCCGGGTCTTATCACAACGGCAATCAACCTTGTATTCATCCTTGTGAACATAATTGATATTGATATGCTTCTTGCAGGCATACTGCTTCTGCTTTTCGGTATTACACTTTTCGTTGTCAATTTCCTTCTTGCAAAAAAGATAAAAAAGTCAAAGGAGGAGAACAGCAATGCGTAAAAAAATACTTACAATAATCCTTGCTGTGACAATTATAATTCAGATTGCAGTTCCTACGGGCATGCTTATACACAAATCCACGGAAATCAGTCAGATAAAAAAATACGGTCAGTTCCACACATTCAGTGCTTATCTTCCCCATTATTACAGAGGCGATTTCACCATCCGGCTTGAGATTTTCGGACCGACAAAACAATATGTGACTATTAATCAGGATGCAAACGGTACAGAATACTATGAACACTCTGACGAAAAGCCGTCAACTCCCGTTTACATCGACCGCTATATCGAGGGCTACGAAACAAAGGATTTCAGTATCAGCTTCCCCGAAGTATATATAAGAACCGAGGAATATGAAAACCTCAGTTATATAGATTTTCAGAAAAAAATGTCTTTTGATACAGATTCGGAAGATTCAGCCGAAAAAGTTGCAGTTGACGATGAAGGGGCAACATTTGCAAATGTTGTATTTTACAATGAAGCAACGGTTGATGCATATATCCTGAAAGGAAAAATCTATATCGAAGATGTATATATTGACGGCGTTGACATAAAAACCGTACTTGAAGGATTAAATAATAAATAGTGAGCATTTGTTTCGGCAAGTGAAAAAGCAGTCTGACAGTTTTTACAGCAGACTGCTTTTAGTTTACAAACAGTAATTTATCGGGGGCTTTCAATGAACAATTTACAATTTACAATGTACAATGATTTACAAAAAACTGCCTGTATCGCTACATCTGCACGATTGTAAATTGTACATTGTACATTGTTAATTGGCTCGACAAATTCTGATTTATTACAACAAAGGGACTGCCGTCTGCAGCCCCTTGATTTTATGTTATTACGGCTGAAACAAGGATGCCGAAAAGCCACACCTCACTGCAACCACAGAAGCGTTCCCCGTTCTGATTAGCAAAAAATTCTCTTTTTACCGTATACCCTAATCCCTGATATACGATAGTATCATTATCGGCTTCAACTCTTATTTCTTTTGCAAATACAGGCTCCTGAAAATTCTGACTTCTGACAGTATCTGTTATAAGCATTGCTGACCATAAAACCACGACCACAGCAACGGCAACAAGAACAATTCTGAGTTTTTTCATAAGAATCAACTCCTTAACTGACTATTACGGCATCAAAATCCATAGCACCGCCGACAAATGCTTTTTCAATGCCGATTATACTGATTGCGCTTGTAGAAACAGTTGTTAAAACTTCATTTTCGGATTCTTTCAACAAAAATTCTAACCTGAAATTCTCATCAACGGTATAAGTGCCGGCAAGATAATAATCAGGACTGCTCACACGGGGTTCAAAATAAACAACAAACAACATCTTATCCTTAAGGAAATCATCATCAAAGGACTTGAGTTTATTTCTGAAATCCTCCGCATCGCTGTGACCCGAATCAAATTTTTCATCAAAACTGTCAAAAAATTCAACCAGTTCATCTTTTGTATCAAATCTGAAAACAGGCAGATGTGTTTTTCCGTCATCATTCATTTTATCTGCATTAAGACTTGCATTTTTAATTTTTTCATCATCAAACATACTGTATGATGATGCATATGTGATATCGAAAATATCAGGCAGAAATGAAGTTCCGTTTTCGCAATTTCCGTCAGATACAATTTCATTTTCACTTGAATAAATCTCTTCAGGTCTTACAGGGGCGGTTGTCCAACCGAGCTCAGAAAGCTGTCTGAGAACACTTTCCGAAATATCCGATATATGTCCGTCTGCAAGCTTTATTGAAAAATATACTCCTGTTCCGCCGGGATAAGTTTCCTGAATACCGTCATGGAGAACAAGAATCTTATCACCAGCTTCATATTCTGCAAACATATTATTATTTTCTGTTCTGATTGACATAACTATCGGTGAATTATCGAGAATAATCATATCCCCGTTTTCCGTGCCGAGAAACAGTCCCGTTGATGCGGAAAATCCTCTGCCTGCGAGAACGAAAACACCGATTACGATAACGCACAGAACAATGCTCAGGGTAATAAGGATTTTCTTTTTCACAAAAAATCACTCCTACCAAAAATCTATCATATCAACAAACATTTCTTCCCCTGTCTTGTATGACAGAATTCCGCCGTTATTGACAACATACACATTCTCACCGATAAAAACAGCTCTTGTCTTTCCGTAGCCTGCACCTGATTTTCCGTTATATATATCATCAATCACAATACCGCCGTCAGTTACGCTGAAAACAACAGCCTTGCCGAAGGTATAATCATAATAAAGAATAACTGCAAACGTATTTTCATCTACCGTTACAAATTCCTTATGATTGCCGGAAAATGTTGCCATAGTGCCTGTTGAATAATTATCAAGCTCTTTCGGATTATAGGGGTCTGAAACATCGAACAGCGAGATTTTTGCAGTACCGTCAGTGCCTGTCATGGTGCCGCCCTCACCTACACCTATAAGAAGACCGTCACCTGCAGGGTGAAGATAGGTTGAGAAGCCGGGAATCTTGAGTTCGCCCCTGATTTCGGGCTTTTCGGGGTCTGAAAGGTCAACAACAAACAAGGGGTCTGTCTGCATGAATGTTACAAGGTAAAGCGCATCCCCCATAAATCTTGCTGATTTCATCTGCTCCTCAGGTGCAATACCGCCGAGGAAACCGACAATCTTCATATCCTTATCAACGACATAGACCATTGTTTCAGTCTTTTTGTTTTTCCAGTTCATACCGTTTGTTGCAATCCTGAAATAATCGCCGTGCTTATCCATTGAGAACTGATTTATAAAGTTTCCGCATACGGTTACTGAGGCGGAATAACTCACGCCGTCATCGGAAATCTCCAATTTATGAATACGGGTTGCCATTTCATTTTTATTTCCGAGTGTATCGGAGACAACTTCTTCCCCGTTCATTGTCCATGTGGAATACAGTGTTTCTGCAACAAAAACTTCTTCCTTTGTGCAGTAGATTTCCTCTGCACCGCCGAGGAATGCATTCATTTTCGGTTCTGCAGATAAGTCATCAAGCTTTACAATTGATGTAACAATAAATGTTTCGGGATTTTTTTCATCAAAGACCTTAATTCTCTCTGCAGGGATTTTCTTCATTTCACCGTTTGCAAATGAATATTCGGGAACACAAACATCCTTCACAACCTCACAGGCACCGTCAAAATCATCTGCCTGAACCGAATTGTAAGGAATTGAAAAACGAGCAACAGTAATAAGCTTTCCGTTTGTAATTCTTGATGATATATATTCGCCCGTCAGCTTATGCGTAAATGATTCTTTGGGATTCTCTTTATCAGAGACATCAAAACACTTTATCACAGTGTCAGTTTTTAATGCTATACAGCAACAGTCGCAGACTACGCCGTTAGCATTATTATATGTCACGGGCTGATATTCCGATGTTTCCTTAAGAATAACAACAAGTGTATCCTCATATAAAAACATTTCTGACGGGATAAGTTCAAAATTGACATAATCACCGAGTTCAATAGTGCTTACAAGCTTCATTTTTGCATCGGAATCACATTCAACAATTTTTATACTGTTGCCGTCAATTCCTATTGAGTTATCGTTATAATAATAAATATATTTTCCGTCAGTTTTAACGATATCAGCTTCATCAACACCCTGAACCTGAGTATTTGTTGTGCTGTATTCTGCATCATCTGATGCTGTACCTGCAGATTCGGGTGCAGCACTCGGTACGCCTTGAGTTGAACTTCCTGCATTGGCAGTATTATTACCAACAGCCATATCCATAGCCGCTTCGTCTTTTTCACCGAAATTATCGAAAAAGCCGTTAAATATACCGTCAGAATCAGACTGACTGTATACATAATTTCTGTTGTAAATATCCTTATAGTAAGTCAGAACTGTTTTATGAAGTGCGGAATAGTCAGAGGACGAAGCGGCATGGTTTTCAATAATTTCCTGCTGTTCGGAATCACTTATATTCTGTTTTTCAACCTGAGGCTTTCCGCCGAAGCCGATAAGGGCAACAACACCGACGAGAATAACCAGCATTGCCGCTGCAGACACCCATCTGACAACTGACTTTCTGTCAATTGTGCGTCTTCTTCTCAAATCAATAATCGAGCCTTTTTCATTGATAAGCTTTTCAATATTTTCCGCAGACAGTGATTCGGGAAGAGTAATCTCTTCACTCATGAGTTTCTTTTCAAATTCGTTTTTAAAGTTATTCATTGACTCTCACCTCACTGTAATATTTCCCGCAGTTTTTTAAGGGACCGTGAAAGCTTTGAACGGACAGAGCCTGATGTCATATCAAGAATCTGTGCAATTTCATTGCTTTTATAGCGTCCTATAACACTGAGAAGAACAATCTGCTTCTCTTCGGGAGTAAGCGAATCAAGAGCCGATTTCAGCTCTGCAGACACAGTAAAATCAGTCCCCGACAAATCACTTTCTGTCTCAACAATTTCATGAACCGATACAGTACAAAGCCTGTCTGCGGGATTAGTCAGCCTTGTCTTGCATTCGTTTGAAAGAATTTTGAACATCCATGATTTGAACGATGACGGTTTTCTGAGCTTTGCAATGTTTCTGAAGGCAATTAAAACAGCCTCCTGCACCGCATCCTCCGCATCTGCACTCTTACCGGTATACCAGAGTGCAAAGCGATACAAGTCGTCTGCATAGAAGCTGTAAACTGCCGCAAACGCCTTACTGTTGCCCGCCTGAGCCTCCCTGATGAGTTTTGTGAGCTCGTTTTTCATCTGTGTCACGCTCCCTTCATCTATTAGAGTGTAAAAAACAGTAAAGTGTTGCAAGAATAATTAAATTTTTTGAAAATCAGAATTTGTAGGGATAATGCACAATGCAAAATGCATAATGCACAATTATATAATCCAAGCCCGTAGGGCTTCCGAAACAATTTGCCGAAGGCAAATTATATCACATTTGCGAAGCAAATATATCACATCCGTCGAAGACGGATATATCACATTTTCCGCAGGAAAATATATCACTGCAGTAATTTGTCGGGCTTCAGCCCGACAAATTACTGTTTATATAACAATTCTCTCACACAATCATTCCCCGTAAAATGAACGGGAATTATGCCGGTTTCTGCAGCTGCAGCGACATTTACCGCATTATCATCAACCATATATATTTCATCAAAATCACAGTCAAACTGTGACACACAATATTTATATATTTCCTTATCGGGCTTTGCAATTCCGATGTTACAGGATACAACCATTGTGTCAAAAAGGTGTGTAAGTGAATACTTCTCAAAAAGTGACTCAACAAAGCCCTTTGATGCATTTGAAAGAAGTGCTACACTTGAATTTTCCCTGAGCTTCTTTATCATCTCAACAAGCTCCTCATTGAGAACAATAAATGAGTTCCAGTCGTCTGCAACAGTCTGTTTATCAACACCGAATTCGTCAGCAATGCTTGCAAGAAGCTCATCGTATGTAATCAGACCGAGGTCAGCAGGAACAAAAAGCTTATCCTTGAGCTCGCTTATATCATCGCTTTCAGCATATTTTCTGACGATACGGGGACCGATTTCACCGAATATAACACCGAAGCAGTCAAAAATAACAAGTCTTTTCTTCATTTCAATCACCTTATTGATTATAATATGAACACACTGCAGATGTCAATATTGACTTTATTCCCGTGATAAATTACAATAAAGAAAAGGAGTTGAAAATATGAAAAAGGTAATTGTCGCAGGTGCAGGCATAGGCGGACTTTCTGCAGCTTCAAATCTTGCAAAACACGGATATGATGTCACACTCTATGAAGCAAAGCAGAGACATGAGCTCGGTTATGACTGGCGTGACACAATTCTTATTGATATATTTGAAAAGGCAGATTTTACCGTCCCTGATGCTTCACATTTTGAGCCTCATGTAAAGGTCTGTTACAGAAATCCCGACAAGAGCAGAAAGCTTGTTTCACTGACAGAGCCCGACAAAAGAGTTGTTTCCGTAGACAGACAGTTCCTCGCTTCGCATCTTGTTTCCGAATGTGAAAAAAACGGCGTAAAATTCAGCTTCGGCACTCCTGTGCTTTCGGCTGTCACATCAGGTGACAGGGTTACGGGAGTTATCACCTCCCGGGGTGAAGCAGACTGTGACCTTCTTATTGACTCTGCCGGTATGCGTTCATCTGTTCGGACATCACTTCCTCTTGTCTGCGGTGTCACAACAACGGGAACAAAAACAGATACTCTTTACACATACAGAGCCTATTATGAAAGACTGACTGATGAAATGGCTTATCCGCCTTTCCATTTCTATTTCTATCATATGGGCAGAAAAGGAATCGACTGGGTAATAACAGACAAGAAATATATTGATATCCTCATAGGCAGCTTTACACCGCTGACACAGCAGGATATTGACGAAGCCGTTGCAGACTTCCGTAACGAATTCCCCTATATGGGCAAAAAGATTATCCGCGGAGGGCAGAAGGCAAAAATCCCCCTCGGCAGGACAAATCCCGTCATTGTTTGTGACGGTTATGCCGCTGTGGGCGACTGTGCCGTTATGATTGAGCCTCTGAGCGGGTCGGGCATTTCACAAAGCATGCTCGGCGGAAAAATACTTGCAGACACAGTAATTGACATCGGCAGCAACGATATCACAAAGGAAGGCTTATGGAAATATCAGTACAGATATTTCAAGGAATTCGCAGAAAAGAACATTCCCGATGATATTATAAAAGGCTTTCTTTCCGTCACAAGTGCAGATGAGCTTGATTATCTCATCAACAGCCGTATCCTGACGGAAAAGGAGTTTTCGGGAGGCTCCTACATAAGTCTGACTTTCGGTGACATAATGACAAAAGCCGTTGCAATCATAAAAAGACCTGTTCTTATAAAAAAACTTATAACAATAGGTACAAAGCTTATAAAATACAAAAAGGTATGTTCAATGATGCCTGAGAATTATAACAAAGCGGCAATTGATAAATGGCAACAGGCTTATCTTGACTTCTGATATTAATGTTTTATAAAATAGAAAATTATCTTCACTGCAAGCTGTTTGTAAATTTTTTATTCCTATGCAACACTTTTCCTGTTTTTACACTCTAATAAATAAAAGGAGGTTTTACTTATGAAAAAAATAACAGCGATATTCCTGACAGCAATTCTTTTAATCTGCGGCATCAGTACGGCATCGGCATATGATATCGGTGATGATGTAAAAGAAAGTTTTCTTGCATACAATGTACTTTATCTCACAGAAGAAACAAAAGCCGGTGAAATCAGGTATTTTGGTGAAAGAATAACTTTCAAAGACAAGGACGGCAATGTTCTTTCTGCAGAAGATAACCTTAAATCAGGCGATACTCTTGTATATTTCAATACACTTGATATATACACCGTTGTGCTTGTCGGCGACTGTAACTGTGACGGAAAAATTACTTCTGCAGACGCCAGAATAGCATTAAGATTATCTTCTCATATCGACGCCCCTTACAAGTATGAAGATGCACACAGTGCATGGGATACAGACTATTCCCAGACAATCAGCGCTGCAGATGCAAGACTCATTCTGCGCTGTTCCGCAAAGCTCGGGAATTTTGATGGTTTTAAAACAGCATTCAACGACAGAATGGACAGACTCAGAGAAATCAACAAAGATGCCAGCTATACTCATGATATGGTAATGGTATGTATGAATCCTGAATATGTCAACAACAAGGCTGCATACACACCTGAGTTTTACGGCGACCTTGTAAGCAGGGTTGAAAAGTGGATTACATATTCAGATACCCATGTATGGCTTAAAATCTACCTGAAAGAACCGTCAAAAGAAAACCTTGATAGACTCTATGAACAGTGCAAACAGAATGATGCAATAATTGCAACAGATAAGAATCACATCATATATCTGGAATGGTAATTACTGAATTTTATTTACTGCGGTCTTGTGACCGCAGTTTTTTTGTTAATTTTTTTAAATATTATTGCAATTATTTATTCTTTCTTGTATAATAATTCATAATAATATTTTAATTGGAGTGATTACTTTGGCAGTACTCAAAAACATTGACAACAAAGCAGAAGAAAAAGGTTCGTTACTTGTAACGATATGGCAGTTCGTAAAATTTATCGTAGTAAGCCTTCTTGCTATGATAGTACAGTTCGTTCTTCTTAACACACTTCAGCTTATTCCCGCAATCAAAGACCTCTACACAGTTGATTTCGCATGGTGGGTATTCGTTTACCCCGCAGCAGTCGGCGGTCTCGGTTACTTTATCGTAAGTAATGTTGCAAACATCATTGCTCAGATTGTTGCTTTCTTCGTAAACAAGGAAAAGACATTCAACTCAGGTGCAAACATTGCTGTTGCACTTCCCATCTACATAATTTTCACAATTGCACTTATCATGTTCTCAGCATGGCTTAACCCCACTCTCAAGGACCTTTTCCTCGGCTTTGAATGGTGTAACGAGACAGCTGCAAAGAACATTGCAACAATGATTTGTTCAGCACTTCAGTTCTTCCTTTACTTCCCTGTTGACAAGATTCTCTTCCACAAGAAAAAGGAAGACAAGGCAGAAGAAGCAAAGGCTGAATAATATCTTCTATAACGGAGGACAAAACATGAACAGAAAAATGTATGAGGCATACTGCAGAACATTCCAGGGCGTTATGAAAGCTGCAATGGGAGTTCTTGACTGGTCAGAGCCTCAGCTTATAAAAGGTGCCGGTGCAGTCACAAAGCTGCCTCAGGTTATAAAAGAGCTCGGCTACAACAATGTCCTTGTTGTAACAGATAAAGGTCTTATGGCACTTCATCTTCTTGATTCTATGTTTGAAGAGCTCAGCAACAATGACATCGCCTATGTGGTATATGACGGTGTTCAGCCCAACCCCACAATCGACAATATTGAAGAAGCAAAGAACCTCTACACTGGCAACGGCTGTCAGGCAATCATTGCCTTCGGCGGCGGCTCACCCATGGACTGTGCAAAGGCATGCGGTGCAAGAATTGCAAGACCGAATACAGAAATCCCCAAGATGCGCGGTCAGCTCAAGGTTCTCAAGAAGATACCCACTCTTTTCGCAGTTCCCACAACAGCAGGTACAGGCTCAGAAGCTACACTTGCAGCTGTTGTTTCAAATCCGAAGACACACGAAAAGAATGCTATCAATGACCCTGTTCTTCGTCCCAAGTATGCAGTTCTTGACCCTGAACTTACATTAGGACTTCCCCCTCACATCACATCAACAACAGGTATGGATGCACTCACCCATGCAGTTGAAGCTTACATAGGCAACAGCAATACTGCTGACACAGAGGAAAAAGCAAGAATGGCAACACAGATGATTTTTGCAAACCTTGAAACAGCTTACAAGGACGGCAAAAATGTTGAAGCAAGAGAAAACATGCTTCTTGCATCTTACTATGCAGGTGTTGCATTCACAAGAGCATATGTAGGTTATGTCCATGCAATCGCTCACAATCTCGGCGGTATGTACGGCATTCCTCACGGTCTTGCAAATGCAGTTATTCTTCCTTATGTTCTTGATTACTTCGGTGAATCAGCTTATAAGCGTCTTGCTGAACTTGCTGATGTTGCAGGTCTTGATTGTGCAGGTAAGTCAGACGAAGAAAAGGCAAAGATGTTCATTGCTGAAATCAGAAGAATGAATAAGGATATGAACATCCCCGAGAAGTTTGAACAGATAAAGGAAGCAGACATTTCACTTATCGCAGACAGAGCACTCAAGGAGGGTAATCCCCTTTATCCCGTGCCGAAGATTATGGATAAGGCAGAATGTGTTGCAATCATAAGACAGCTTATGGCATAATTCAGAGGGAGGAAAAGTCAATAACTTTTCTTCCCTTTTTTTCAGGAGTGAAAGAAAATGTATTTATGGAACTATATCAGCAGTGAGCTTGCAGAAAACGGCCAGCCCGCAACTACAAGCATCGGCTATTACGATGAATCAGACAATGTGATACTTTTCACAGTAAATGAAAACAAATGGCAGGTAAAAGCACCTGCAGGCATCAACACCCGTGAAGCAATGATTCTCTTTATGACGGCAAATGTACCTGTGCTTAAAGAATTCATTGATGGTAATGATACTGAAATACTCTTCAATCCTTCAATCGAAGATATGGTGCCTCCCTCACCTGCAGCAGTCATTGCACAGGAAGAAGCACCTGCAGCACCGATTGAAGAAGCACCAGTTGTTCAGCCCGTAGCAGTTCCCTCTTACGAAGAAGATGACGATGATGAAATTCCTGTAACAGGTCAGCCTGACGAAGATGATTATTATGAAGCTGCTCCCGTTGCTCAGCCCGAGCCTGCTCCCTATTATGAGGTTCCCGTTGCTCAGCCTGAGCCGGAAATATCTCAGCCCGTGGAGATGAAAATTGTAAGATGTGAAAAGTGTGGTTTGTTTTATGATTCTGCTGCACATCTGTCATGCCCCTTCTGCAAAAATGAAGAAGCTCCTGTTGAAGCAGCTACGGCTGAAGCTCCTGTAATCGCATCTCCTGCAGATGAATTTAATGTTGAAGAACCTGAAGCTCCTGCTCAGATTAATAATGAAGCAGAAACAATCATTGACCTGAGCAATAATGATGTTGATGATATCGACAATATTGCATTTGCTCCGATTCCATCTTTTTCACAGACAGCAACAGTCAATTTCTACATAAACGACGGACTTTACTCATCAGTAACAGCAAATGACGGTGAAGAGATTTCTCTCGGAAGAGCAGATTTCTGTACAATCTTCTGTGCAGAGGAAAAACAACTCAGCCGTGTTCATTGCACAATTCAGTACAATGCTGCAGAAAACACATTCTGTATCAAAGACAAATCTCTCAACGGTATCTTTGATTTTACCGGTTCAAGACTTCCTAAGGATACTGCAGTTATCGTGCCTGCAGGAACACGTCTGTGGGTTGCTACAAAAGCAATGATGATTGAATTTGTTACAAATACTGCATCAGCACTTGAAGTTCCCTCACAGGAAGAACCTGCATTTGTTCCGGTTCAGCCTGCTGCACGTAATGTGTGCAATGCATGCGGCGGAGAATACGGTCCCGACGCACTTTTCTGCCCCTGGTGCGGAAACAAGCTTACCGTATAAGAATATCTTAAACATAAAATCAGCCGTTACTCACAGTAGTGGCTGATTTTTTATTTCATTATTTACCGATTCTTTCATAAACAGACTGCCTCGAAATACAAAAAAATTCATTCCGTTTATTGTTTTATTTACAAAAATACTGTTGTACTGTGACGGGTTTTATTATATAATAGTATATTGAGGTGACATGTATGCTTAAAATAATGGTTGTCGATGACAATGAAAACACAAGAAAACTCACAAGCACCGTTCTGAAACGCAACGGCTATGATACAGTCTGTGCCGGTGACGGTGAAGAGGGTCTTGAAATCATGGACAAAACACATATCGACCTGATAGTTCTCGATATTATGATGCCTAAAATGAACGGCTTTGAATTCACAAGAACACTCAGGGAATGCGGTTGGGAAACACCTATTCTTATGGTAACGGCATAGGAATCACAACTTGATAAAAAAGAGGGCTTCCTTGCAGGCACGGATGACTACATGGTAAAGCCCGTTGACGAAGAAGAAATGCTTCTCCGTATAGCTGCTCTTCTGCGCCGTTCCAAAATCGCAAGCGAAAGAAAAATCACAATCGGCTCTACAGTCCTCAATCACGATTCTCTCACAGTCACAACTCCCGAGGGAACCACAGAGCTTCCTCAGAAGGAATTCATGCTGTTATTTCAGCTTCTTTCTTATAAAGACAAGATTTTTACACGACGTCAGCTGATGGATGAAATCTGGGATATGGATTCTGACACTGATGAAAGAACTGTTGACGTTCATATAAACAGACTCCGTGACAAATTCAAGAACAACCCTGATTTCAGCATTGTAACAATCAGAGGTCTCGGATATAAAGCCGTTTAAAGGGGATTATAGCTTTGTTTAAGAATCTTTTCAGAAAAGACTGGGCAATTCATATCACAATTACAATTATCATGTTCTTTATTCTGCTCACATCAAGCGGAATCACAATGCTTGTTATCCTGCTGATAAGAAGAATTTTCCCTCAGCTGTTTATACAGCTTGCCCCCGTATCCCTTACATTCATAGCATTCCTGTCGAGTACCATTATCGGAACGGGTGTTTCACTTTTTGTTACAAGACACTTTTTCAAGCCTGTTGACGGCATAATAAAATCACAGAAAAAAGTTGCAAACGGTGACTTTTCTGTCAGGGTTACTCCCCCTAAAAGCGACACAATCATCACTGACCTTGTTGACGGCTTCAACACCATGACAGAAGAACTCGGCAGTACGGAAATGTTCAGAAACGACTTCATCAATAACTTTTCCCATGAATTCAAGACACCGATTGTTTCAATCAAGGGCTTTGCAAAACAGCTTCAGAATGACGATATAAGCGAAGAACAGAAAAAAGAGTATATAAGCATCATTGTCAATGAATCGGACAGACTCGCTTCAATGTCATCAAATATTCTTCTGCTGACAAAGTTTGAAAACCAGCAGATGGTTACTGACAAAACAGAGTTTTACCTTGATGAACAGATAAGAAAATGTATACTTCTTCTCGAAAAGCAGTGGAGCAGAAAAAACATTGAATTCGATATTGACCTGAACGAAATTAAATACTACTCCAACGAAGAAATGCTTTCCCATGTATGGCTCAACATTCTCGGAAATGCAATAAAATTCACTCCAGAAAACGGAATGGTCAGAATAAAATGTTACTCAGACGGCTCAAATGTCACTGTCAGGATATCAGACAACGGCATCGGCATGAATGAAAAGATGCAGAAGCACATTTTTGACAAGTTCTATCAGGGTGATGATTCACACAAGAGTGCAGGAAACGGTCTCGGACTTCCCCTTGCAAAACGGGTTGTAACCCTCTGCGGCGGCACAATTTCCGTCAGAAGCAATGAAAACGATGGTACAACATTTATTGTAAGACTCCCTGCAGAAAAAAAGCATGATCCGTGATTACGGACCATGCATTATGCTAACAATATAAACAATGTCAGACAGATTTGTTACCGAGAAGTCTTGCAAGCTCATCCATGAATGAATTGATGTCACGGAACTGTCTGTAAACAGAAGCAAAGCGGACATAAGCAACCTCATCGATATTCTTGAGCTTATCCATTGCAAGCTCACCGATTTTTATTGAAGTGACTTCCCTGTCAATTGAATTCTGAAGCTGAGCTTCAATGTCATCAACAGCATGTTCAATGACTTCAAGGGGCACGGGACGCTTTTCACAAGCTCTGAGCATACCGCCTATAAGCTTGGTACGGTCAAAGACCTGTCTTGACTTATCTTTCTTGACAACAACAATAGGTAATGTTTCAATAATTTCATAGGTTGTGAAGCGTTTCTGACACTGCAGACACTCACGGCGTCTTCTTATTTTTTCGCCTTCGTCTGTAGGACGGGAATCGATAACCTTGCTTTCTTCATAACCGCAAAAAGGACATTTCATATAATCACCTGCTGTATTTTGTGGATTGAGCTTATTTTAACACAAAATATCAGATTTTTCAAGCAGTATTATCAAAAATTTAAAAACAGGAGCATCAATATGATAAACATTCCCAAGGATGTAGAAAATGTTTTAAATATTCTTACAGAAAACGGTCACAAGGCTTATGTTGTGGGCGGGTGTGTCCGTGACTCATTAATGGGCAGAGAGCCCGATGACTGGGATGTTACAACAGATGCATCTCCAAAACGAATCAAGGAGCTTTTCAGCTCATTCAGGACTGTGGATACAGGTATCGAACACGGAACAGTGCTGATTGTTTCGGGAAAAACACCCGTTGAAGCCACCACATTCCGTATAGACGGTGAATATTCCGACAACAGACATCCCGATTCCGTCACTTTCACAAAGCATGTTGAGGATGACCTTGCACGCCGTGATTTTACAATCAATGCAATGGCATACAATCACAAGGATGGAATAATCGACCCCTTCGGAGGAAAAAATGACCTTGAAAATAAAATCATAAGAAGTGTAGGTGCCCCTGACAGACGCTTCAATGAAGACGCTCTCAGAATTATGAGGGCCGTACGCTTTTCATCTGTTCTTGGCTTTACTATTGAAGAAAACACAGCTGAATCAATCATAAAGAATGAAAATCTTCTGGGCTCTATTGCTGCTGAACGCCTTACAAAGGAACTCCTTAAGCTTCTTTGCGGTGACAATGTTTATGATGTCCTGACAAAATTCAGAAGTGTTATCGGCGTTTTTATTCCTGAGCTGAAACTCGAATTTGACTTTGCACAGTACGGCAAAAAGCATGCATATGATGTATGGATGCATACAGTCAACACTGTCAGCAATATTGAAAACGACCCTGTGCTCAGGCTCACAATGCTTCTTCATGACACAGGCAAAATTGCAACTCATAAGCTTGACGAAAACGGAAATTCAACCTTCAGGAATCATGCCGCTGTGGGCGGTGTGATTGCCGAAAACATACTCAGACGCCTTAAATTCAGCAAAGAATATATAAACACCGTTTCCTTCCTTGTTTCTGTTCATGACAAGGAGGTTCCCGAAACACGCATTCAGGTCAAGGAATATATCCGAGACCTTGGTGAAAAGAATTTTATAAGGCTCATGAAGATACGCCGTGCAGATAAATCAGCACTTTCAAAGGGCTACAGCAACATTGCAGACAAGCTTGTTTTTGCTTATTCCACCTTTGATGAGGTAATGAACAACGATGAGCCCTATTCCCTGAAACAGCTTGCCGTTGACGGAAATGACCTGAAAAAAACAGTCCCCGCAAATGAAATCGGAGACACACTGAATTTTCTGCTCGAAACTGTTATAAAGTATCCTGAAAAAAATGACAGAGCAATTCTTCTTGAGCTTGTCAGAAAAAGCGTATAAAAATGAAAAACTCCCGTTAAAACGGGAGAACTTTTCATTTAAAAAATCATTTGCTAACAATTAAGCGAGAACTGAGCTTACTTCTGCTTCAACAACGGGAGCAGCTGATTCTGCTTCATCTGTAGCAGCAACGCTTTCGCCTTCGTTGTCAACAGGAGTTTCTGTGCAGCCTGCGAATGAGAAAACCATAGCAGCTGAAACAAGAAGTGCAGCAACTGTAAGAATAACCTTCTTCATTATATGTTAGCTCCTTTCATTATAATCAAACTGAGTTTGCAGTGTTTTGCTCACTGCATTGCATACTTTACACCAATTCCCCCTTAAAGTCAAGGATTATAACAAACCTGTAATCAATTATTACAAAGTTGTAATAATTAGACTCAAAATGTTACAGTTGACTTATTTTTACGGCTCAATTATAATATAAATATCTTTTTCGGAAGGAAAATAAGCATGAAAAAAGCCATTAAATATATATTCATTATTGCAGCAATTATGCTTCTTGCAATTACTGTAAACGCAAATGAACAATACACAATCACATATGACTTCGGTGTAGCAGTAATCCGCAGTGAGCTGATTGAGAACGACAATCCCTTATCTTATACAAAAGGTCAGGCTGTTGAGCTTATTGCGCCGTCATGCCCCGGCTTTGAATTCAGAGGTTGGTTCACCGATGACGGGCACAATGATGAAATAACAGCTATCTCTGCAGAAGCAGAGGGTGACATCACATTATATGCAAAATGGTATGAAATGACATACAATATTTCTTATGTCCTGACAGACGGACTATCAGGGCTTTCACCTGCTGATATCACTAACGACAACAGAACAACAAGAAAAGCAAGTGAAGACACCTACCTCTATGCTCCCATGTGCAACACTCCCGATTATACATTTGCAGGCTGGTATGAGGACCCTGCATACACACGCAGAGTTGACAGCATTGAAGCCTACACATGCGAGGATGTCACACTCTATGCAAAATGGGTTCCCACAGAATACCCTGTTCATTATGATATGGGAGATGCCGAAAAAAGTTCCTTTAAAACAGATAATTTCAATCCCGATTTTTATGTTTACGGTCAGGAGCTTATCCTGACTCCCCCTGAAACAGAAGACCCTGCACTCACCTTCGAGGGCTGGTATTCCGACTCGGGCTTTACGGATAAAATCACATCAATTCCTGCAGGCACAAGCGGAAGTGTTGTTGTTTATGCAAAGTGGAATATAAAAGAATACAGAATAATATATGTTCTTGCAGACAACAGCGGAATCAGCGCAGATTCGGTAATCAATACAAATGCAAACTACAGAAGCACTCTTGAGGATTACATACTTTCAGCACCCGTCTCTGAGGATAAGAGCTTTACCTTTGACGGCTGGTACACATCACCGACTTTTGAAAGCAACACATATATTTCAAAAATAAAAGCATCAACAGACCATGACATTGTTCTGTATGCAAAATGGAAAACTGCAGTTTATAAAATCAGCTACACATATGCAATGATAAGCCCGTCTTATCTGAGAGTTGAAAATCCTAATCCCACGGAATATCATTACGGTGACAGCACTGAGCTTTTACCCGTTGAAGCAGAAGGCTTCATTTTCAACGGCTGGTGTACCGACAGCACACTTAAAAACAAGATAACAGCTATTCCTGCAGATTCCTACGGTGACATAACACTTCATGCAGACTTTACTGAGAAGACATATTCAATCACCTATATACTCGGCGGAAACGGTGTTGACCCATCTCAGGTTGTCAACAGAAACCATGTAACTGTAAGAACAACAACTGAGCAGATTTCACTTCTTGAGGCTCAGACACTGAACACCGAATATGAATTTGACGGCTGGTACCTTGACCCTGAATACACCGAAGAAATCGAATACATCAGAGCCTATACAACAGGAAATATCACCCTGTATGCAAAATGGGTCAAAAAGATTATCTATGTTCCCGTATGGGGCGATGCAACCCTCTCTGACATGCTTTCTGCTGCAGATGCGAGACTTATCCTGAGATACTCTGCAGGGCTTGAAACAGGCTTCAGCGACCTACAGCTGAAGGTATCGGACATCAACAACGATGATAAGGTCAATGCTGCAGATGCAAGGCTTGTGTTAAGACTTGCCGCAGCAATCGAAAAGGAAGAAGACCTTATGGAAAAGTATAATCTTCCGACAATAGAGGTTGTCGATGGCGAAATTGTTTTTAAATAGCATTAAAGACCACGGAATCGGTTTTCCGTGGTCTTGATTTTTACTTTCTTTTGTATTTCAGCCTGTAATTTTTCACATAGTCCCTGCCGTATTTTGCAAGGTACATAAGAAGAAAATCGCTTTCCGTGAATGTATGTGCCCAGAGTCTGTCTGCAGTGTCCTCAAGATACTTTTTCTCAAAGGAATTTCTCTTTTTCTTGACTTCCTCCATGGTCTGTGTCAGGGCATGGTACTTGTACGAAATATGAAGCTCTCCGTTTTCTGCAAAATCTGTTATACCTACAGATGATGCATTGTCCTTGAGAATTGCATTCTTCTTGAGTGCGAAATTTGACGGTGTACAGGTATTGACAAGCTCATGGTCGTAGATAACATCAATGGTTGACTGAAGCTCCTCGGCTGTTTCCGTAGGATAACACAGCAGGAATGTACACAGATTCCACAGTCCCGCATCCCTTGCATCGGCAAGGATTTTCTTACGGTAACTCAGGTCAATGCCCTTGTTGATAAGCTTCATGATTCTCTCAGATTCGGCTTCATAGCCCCACATAAAGAATCTTGCACCCGAAGCATAAAGATTTTCAAGTACCTCCGGAGTAAAGCCTTTTTCAAGCCTTGCAAAAGAATAGTAATATATCTCTATACCTCGTTTTATAATTTCCTTTGCAATTTCATTATAGATTTTCGGAGGCACGGCTTCGTCGACAAAGGTAAAATGCTTTGCACCGTATTTCTTTGCAAGATATTCGACCTCATCAACAGCCCTCATAACGCTTTTTATGTCAAACTTCTGCTGTCCCGTATAAAAATCACAAAAGGAGCATTTTCCCCAGTAACAGCCTTTGCCGAGCTGTACGGGAATGACCGTTTCGGGTGAAAAATACTTACTGAAATCATAAGTGTCAAAATCAGGAAAAGCAACCTTTTCAAGATTGAGAAGAGGAGCTCTCTCATTTGTACATACCGTACCGTTTTCGTCACGGTAAACAAGCGAATGAACATCTGCAATATCACGCTTACCCGAAATATACTCTGCAAGTTCAACGACCGAAGTTTCACCGTCGCCTATGCTCAGATAATCACAGTATTCACTGAAAATTTCGGGGATTTTCTTCATATCCCCTTCAACTTTGAATATATAGTTTCCGCCGATGCCGATTTTAGCATTTGTATATTTTTTCAGAAGCCGTGCAAGTGTAAGACCCGGCACAAGCTGACTCAGGTCAGTGATTGACAAGCCGATGTAATCATAAGAAGACAAATCAAGCGTGCCGAGCTTCTTCTCAAAATAAGGCAGGAACATGTTCATATCATCATGCTTGCACTGATAATCAACATCTTTGAAATCATAAGTCATAATACCGTTTGCAATGAAGTTGTCAAGCATGATTCTTGACGGTGCAAAGGGCAGCGAAGCGATGTCAAGGGCTGAATTAATAACATCCTTTGCCCTGAAAAGCTTTTCGGGGTCATAGAAAAGCTCCTTATCCTTAAGCACCCTGACGGAATATTCAAGCTCTTCAATGACACTGTCGCATTTACCGTTGTCAAACTTAAAATAATCGTCAATAATCTTCTGTCTGAGCTGTGCCGTCTTTATACGCTTTTCATTGATATCATCTGAATACTCAGCCTCGCAAACCACATCGGCAGCATTGAAGCTCCTTGCCTTTGAGAGACACTCAAGGGCATAATCCTTTGTAAGTATATCATTGAAGAATTCAACATTGAAATCATATGTATCAGCTGAGAATCCGTGAGCCTTCAGCTGACCTGCAAGAAGACCTCCTGCAAGATAAGGGCTGACGGGATACCACTGAGGTACGGCAGCAAACAAAAATTTCATTTTTCTGTCTCCTTAATTTTTGTAAAACGGACTCTCAAAGCCGTTTTAAGATACAGTGCAGTCTGTCTGACTGAGTTTTTTGACTTCCCTTCCTGTCTGCCGTAGCATCTGACGGGGAATTCTTCAAACTCTGCCCCCATTCTCAGGGGAAGAAGCACCATTTCCACCATAAAGGGGAAATTCAGCTCCTGCCAGTCACATCTGCGGTAAAGCTCAGCAGGGGCAGTCTGTACAGGGCTTGTAAAATCGGTAAGCCTGACACCGTAAAGTATTCTTAAAAAAACCTGAGAAAGTCTGTTGAGAACCTTTCTCATGGGATTATAATTGTGAAAGCTGTCTTTTTCAAGCCAACGTGATGTTTTTGAAATAACATCAGGTTTTTCTTTAACTCTTTTTATCATTTCGGGCACACAGTCAAGACTTATTGCTTTGTCACCGGGAAGAAGCATGATGTGGGAAGTATCTGCCGCATCAAAGCCGTCACGGATTGCTCCGCCTATAAAAGGTCTTGTCTGCTCAAGTCCGAAGGCAATTCCCTTGTATTTTTCTTCCATTGCTTTTATTGCATTGTTGCAGCCCTCGGATGCATTCTTCGGCTTTACCATAAGGATTTTGCCGATATCCTTTGCATCGCATGTTGACATTATAGTGTCAACGGTTTCTCTCAGGGCACTGTCTTCGTCTGTTGTGCCGATTATTATTGTAACCTGTTCAAATTTCATTTCTGATTACCTGAATTCGGGACAGATGCGTTTTTCCGAACGGTACGAGCTGACATAATCACAGCCGTAATGAGAGAGATAAAGAAGAAGATGGTCAAAATCGGAAAAGACAACTGCCCAGAGTGAATGAGCATTCTCGTCAAGGAATGAGAACTGGAAATCACGCCTGAGAGAGCGTCTCTCCTGCTGTGAAATACCGTCAATAACATCCTTGAAAACAGTATAGAATTCACCGTTTGAAGTAAATGACTCAATGCCGTTTTCACCGGGTGTTTCCTTAAGTATTGAATGCTTTTTAAGGGCGAAATTTGAAAGCGTGACACTTGGGATTGTCCGTCTGTTGTTTCTTATAACAGCCATTGTGTCACGGATTTC
Organism: Clostridia bacterium; assembly: GCA_017473925.1. Classification (GTDB taxonomy): domain Bacteria; phylum Bacillota; class Clostridia; order Oscillospirales; family Acutalibacteraceae; genus UBA1081. Next base: position 58,329 of record JAFUIY010000111.1, read on the forward strand.
ATCAAGTGTTTCCGTGGGATAGCCGAAGATAAATAAGCCGTTGTTCCATATTCCCGCATCCCTTGAATCAGAGAGGATATCAAGACGCTTTTCAACATCAATGCCCTTGTTCATTTTCTCCATTATACGGGGTGAATGGCATTCATATCCCCAGAGGAATAGCCTTGCACCTGCATCATAAAGGTTTTTAAGCACCTCGGGAGTGTAACCTGTTTCAAGACGGGCAAAGGAATAGAAATTTATTTTAAGGTTTTCTTTTATGATTCTCTTTGCGAGCTCATTATAGAAAACGGGAGGAATAGCCTCATCAACAAAAATGAACTTTGATGCACCGTAAGAGTCAATATAATAACGGATTTCGTCAATTATCCTGTCCATATGCTTTGGGCTGTAGCCCTGCTGACCGTATGCATAGTCGCAGAAATTACACTTTCCCCAGTAACAGCCCTTTGAAAGCTGAATGGGATATGTGGGGTCGGGAGTGAAATACAGAGACATGTCATAATCGCTGAAATCAGGGTAAGCGAGTGAATCCATCCTGAATTTCTCACATGAGAATCCCGTTGTAAAGACAGTACCGTCTTTGTAATAAACGATATTCGGGACATCGGCAATATCACACCTGCCCTCAAGATATTCACAAAGACGGACAGTTGCAACCTCTCCGTCACCTATAACAACGAAGTCAAAATATGATGTAAAAATCTCATCATACTGCATCATGTCTTCATAAATCTGTGTTGCATAGTTACCGCCGAGAATGATTTTTGCATCTGTTCTGCTTTTTATCATTTCAGCAAGGGTAAAAACAGGAATCAGCTGACTTAAATCCGTCATGGAAATACAGACGGTATCATAACCCTTTTCTGCAACGGAATTGCAGAAAGCATCAAAATAATCATAGAACATGTTGACGCTTCTGTCATTACACTGATTCTTTATACTCTGCCAGTCAAGATTGAGAAGCGGATTGGCAAAATAGTTATCAAAATCAATTTCATTGGGAGCAAAGGGCATGGAAACAAGCCTCAAAGCAAGCTTTATGACATGCTTGGCTTCGGCAAGCTTCTCGGGAACAAAGAAATCATCGGGGGTTCTTGTTGTCCTGACAGCGTTGTCGATATTGTCAATTATGTAAGGAATTTCATCCTTGTATTCGGAATAGAATCTGCTGATTGTAAGGTATTTAAGACACCTTGTTTTTTCGTCATAAGTGCCGTTTTTCTCAATAAGAGAAATATCTGCATTGATATAATCGGGCTCAAGCTCAGTGAGAGTTTTTCTTGCTTCCGCATCACATTCTTTGAGATGCTTTTTGCTGAGAATATGATTGTAGAACATCGCATTCAGGTCACAGGCTTTTACGCTGAAGCCTGCATTTTTCAGCTGTCCCGCAAGAAGAGGCACGGCAAGATAAGGTGATACAGGGTACCACTGAGGCGGCTGTATAAGTAATATTTCAGACATTCTTATCCCTCCGTGTAAGTAATTTTTTCTCTCGGGTTTACAAGCAGAGTTGCACTGTAGCGCTTGCCGAACCAGATGATTTCCCTTGCATATTCATCCCATGAAGCAATATTCTTATGGGCAACAATCTCAAGGGTGTTGGCTGTCTTTCTCAAAGGCTCATATCTGCCCTCATCAACAGCTGTAAAATAATGATAAAAGTCATATTGTGATTTTACGGTGACACCGTTCACAAAGGGCTTTCTTATAAGGTTTTCCTGATAATTGAAGAGATTTACAAAAACATCTTCTTCAATGCCGAAGGACATGAGGAAGGGCTTTATTTCATCACGGAAAGAATCAAAATGATATACCATTTCCAGGAAAGCTCCCTCTTCAAAATACCAGCCCGTTGTGCCGAAAACATCACGCTGATAGGTCCATTCAGCCTTTTCCGTATCGGCTTTTCTGCGGTAAAGGTCAGTGAAGAATTCATTCATATAGCCTTTACTCTGTTTGTAAATATAATCATACAGCATATTATAAAAATCATAATATGACACATTTTTTTCTTTATTAAGATAAATAGCAAAGTATCTGAGCAATCCGAGGTGATGGAATGTCTGCAGAATGACGGCAAACATACATGCTTTCACCCAGTCGGCTTTAGGCATTGAAGAGGTTTCGGTGATGACATCAAAATATTCACCTACACCGTTGAACTCGGGGTTGTAGTGAATGCCGAGAAGAGGGATTTTTGATGTCTTTATACCGTGCTTCTCTCTGTATTCCCTGCTTCCCATCTGAGTGTTTGGATAAACCTGACACTCATATACGGTCATTGAGTTGTTCTGTCCCGACTCAAGCAGACGGCACATACCGCGGCAGAAGCTTTCGTATGTTTCACCGGGCAAGCCCAGAATCAGCTCTGTATATGTGGGAATACCTGCTTCATTGTACCTTGCATCAAGTGATGAAAAATGCTCAAGAGTGAGATTCTTTCTGCCGATATTCTCAAGGGTTTTTCCGTCAAGTGACTGATATGCGAGAGTAACACCCTTGTCGGCATTGTTTTTATTGAGTATATAGCCTGCTTCAAAGACAGTGTCATCGCTTTCCTTTGCATAACAGGGCTTGAAGACATCGGGATAACCGTACTTTTTCTTCTGTTCAATGACATACTCCGCAATTTCAACATCACGCTCAAAAATGCCGAAATTTGCATCTGCACAGTAGCAGTATTTTATTCTGTTCCTTGCAATCCATTCAATTTCTGCTTTGATTTTTTCCATGGGGAACTGACGGAGCTTCTTCGTAAAGCACCATTCGCAGTAAGCACATGTATAGGGACAGCCTCTGTTGGTTTCAAGGGTTGCATGGAATTCCCTGTCGGGGAATTCCTTCATTATATTATCAAATATCCCTGCAATATAAGGTGACGGATAGGACGAAATATCTGCAGGATGCTTTTCTTCTGTTGTGATTATTCCTTCTTCTGTTCTGAATGAAAGGTTGGGAACTGATGTCAGAGAGTCACCGTTTTTTACGGCTTTCAGGAATAAAGTGGTTGTTTCCTCCCCTTCATTGTGCATGAGGTAATCTATAAAATCATACTTTTCAAGGAATTCCCCTCCTGCAGGGACACTGTGACCGCCGAAAATGATTTTTACATCGGGATAAAGCTTTTTCAGCGCCTTTGCAAGAGTCTTGTTATATTCAAGATTCCATGTAAAGCATGACATTGCAACATAATCGGGATTGACGAACCTTTTTACCGTGTCGCTTATTTTTTCACGCATGACAACAATGTCGGGTATATCGTAATACTCAACAATGTCTTTGTCATTTTTAAGATAAGCAGCTATACAGCCCACGGAATAGGGCAGAAAAACGGGCGACGAATATGAAACGCCTATCTGCACAAGGTAAAATCTTTTTTTCATTTGTTCGTTTTCACGCTTTCTGTTGCACTTAAATGTAAATTGCCGAATTCCTTTCTGCCGTACCATACGCTGAAACGGGCATAATCGGAGAATGTATCAAAGGGTCTTCTGACATTCACACGGCAGACATTTTCTTCCTTTCTGAGAAGTGCCTCTTCATTACGGTAGACAGCAGAATAGTATTCATAAAGGTTATATGAGAATACTTCTTCACTTGTCCTGTCATAGGGCTTTTTGAGAATAAACCTCTGAAACCTGAGAAGCTCACTGAGCATATCATCGCTGATATATACAGAAAGAAAAGGAAGTGTTTCCTTATAGAATCTGTCAATATCATAAACAAGATTCAGGAATATATATTCTTCACCCGGCCATATAACATTGCCGAAACGGCTGTCTGTGAATGTGAGTGAAGCATTATCGGATATGACTTCACGGAGTCTTTTTTCTGTCTGCGAAAAGACTTTATAAGCAAGAGTGTCTTTGTTCTTATTTATATAATCAAGGAAATCCGAATAAAAACTTGTGTATTCAATGCCCTTTTCACGGTTAAGATAAATCGCAAAAAACGGGAGAAGACCACCGTGATGAAGACTCTGCACGGCAAATGAGAACATATTGCTTTTTACCCAGTCCTCTTCACTCATTGAATAGGTGGATGTGACAATACGGGAATATTCCTGCACTTCATCCTTTTCATCAGCTTCACGGTGAGGCTGATTGAGAGGAATTTTCGTCACACCTATTTTATATTTTTCGGTGTATTCCCTGTCACTCATACCTGCACAGGGCAGATATTCACAGTTATGGATATAAATTGCATGGTGCTGACCTGCACACAGAAGTGTTTCAAGTCCTGAAACAAAGCTGTCATATGTTTCACCGGGAAGACCCAGAATCAGCTCCGTATATGTTGCAATCCCCTCAGAAGCATATCTGCCGAGGAGTTTTTTATAATTATCGATAGGTATGTTTTCCCTGCCAACATTGTCAAGGGCTTCCCTGCTGAGTGACTGAAATGAAAGGGTGACACCCTTATTCATTCCGCACTCATTGAGCTTTCTTGTCATACTGAAAACAATATCGTTGCTGTTTTTGGCATAGGATGTCTGGAAATTCCTGAGATGTCCCGTTCTGTTATGGATTTCAACCATACGGTCGATTATCTCTTCATCACGCTTTACAATGCCGAAATTGGCATCAGCACCGCCGAAGCCGTCAATACCGTGGTCTGCAAGCCATTCAAGCTCAGCATAGATTTTTTCAAGAGGGAAAAACTTGACCTTCGGTGAATCAAGATTACCCCAGTCACAGTATCTGCATTTATAGGGACAGCCTCTGCTTGTTTCAATAACAGCATAAAAGCTCAGGTCCTTATGTTTTTCAAGAATTGAATCAAAAACGCCCGTAAGATACGGTGACGGATAATCAGTGCCTGACATGCACTGTTTTCTTGTAAAATGAAGCTCACCGTCTTTTTTATAAGCAATACCGGGAACATCGCAGATATCTCCGTCACCTGCAAGGGTTCTGAGAAGTTTTACAAAAACCTCTTCTCCCTCACCGAAAATGAAGTAATCGGCAAAGGGACACTCCCCTGCAATGTCATTGTTTTCACTTATATGATGACCGCCGAAGATAATGACACAGTCGGGATACTTTTCTCTGAGCTTTGTTGCAAGAAGCCTGTTGTATTCATAATTCCACAGGTAATTTGAAAAGCCGACAACAGCAGGATTTTCCATTCTTGCAAGAACACTGTCAGTATCCTCCCTGAGAAAGAAAATCTCGCCGAAGCTGTAGTTTTCACAGATAAAATCATCTGCTTTTGCCGAGGCGACAAGAACGCCTGCAGCATAAGGAAAATAGGTGGACTTACCGTGAAGATAATTCGCCTGTACCATATAAACATTCTTTTTCACGGTTTCCGCCTGCCTTTCCGTTCAAATCATTTCAATATCATCCTTATATGATGACCAGCCCATTCTGCCGTACCATATAACGAACTTGCCGAAGTCCTGCCAGTTATTCATGACATTGCTGTCACGCATAAGGAGTGTGTGCTCCTTCTTTTCAAGGGGATGATATGCATTTACATAAATATTTTTAAGATAAGTGTGTATATCATAGCTGAGCTTCACTGTTTTTTCTTCATCATCGGGCTTTCTCATGATGTTCTTCTGATATTCATAGAGACTGTCAAAAACATCATCCTCAATGTCAAATGATTTAAGAAAATCATACATTTCATCATAGAAGACATCAGGCTTTGAAAGAACATGAAGAACAACATATTCATGGTCATCCCACACAACCTCACCGCAGGGACCGAACATAAGCTTTCTGTTTGTAATACCCAGTGAAAGCTCATCTGCATGAGTCTTTATGTCACGGTAAAGTCCCGAAATCATAAGATCGGGATGGCTTTCAAAGTAATCGATTGCAGCATCGTAGAATTTTTCATAGGGCACATTCTTTTCATTGAAAAGGTAGATGCCGAATGCCCTGAGAAAACCGTTACCGTGAAGTGCCTTTGTCATGTAGTAGAAGGCAGTTGCACGGACCCACATTTCACGGCTCATGGTGTTGGTCTCAACAATGATTTCGTTGTATTCGGGAACACTGAATGCATCGTTGCTGAAATGAGGACGGATAATCTCTGAACGGACAGTCTTTATACCGTGCTTCATGATATAATCCTTCTGTCCCATTGCAGCATTCGGAAGAAGAATACAGCCGTAAACCTCAAAAACAAAGTGCTGACCGATTTCAAACAGAGTGCCGATTCCTCTTATGAAGCTCTCATATGTTTCACCGGGCAGACCTAAAATCAGCTCGGAATATGTCTTCATATTTTCTTTATTGTATTTTGTAAGAAGATTTTTATAGAACTCAAGGGATG
>JAFUIY010000112.1 GCA_017473925.1 Clostridia bacterium
GCTGTAAAGTTATAGATACAAATCCACAGTGCTTGTCTTTATTATATCGCAGATAACTATTCCTGCAAATACAATAACTTTTTAAGAAAGGAGACATAATTAAAAACCACCCCCTTTGAGATGGTTTTAATTATACGTGATGTTATGAAAACTTTAAAACCTGAACTTTTCAGCGCAGAGTGTATAAGAAAAACAGAAAAACCTGTTCTGACTAAGGATGATATACCCTATGATGCGTCGCTTATCTTCAATGCAGGTGTAGCAAAATATAAAGGCAGATATGTTATGGTATTCCGCAATGACTACGGACCTACAGAAAAAACATATCCGGAGGTACGCTTTAAAACCTCTCTCGGCTTCGCTGTAAGTGATGACGGTATAAACTGGACTGTAAGCGAAAAAACTATTTATGATAACAAAAATCTTTTGCCTGAGAACGAAATAAAAAGGCTTTATGACCCGAGAATTACAGTCATAGACGGCAAGCCTTACCTCTGTATGGCTATGGATACCCGTCACGGTGTGCGAGGCTGCATTGCTGAAATTGATGACAATTTTGAAAAGATAAATATTATCAGTGCTTCTGCACCAGATAACCGCAATATGGTACTCTTCCCTGAAAAAATAAACGGTAAATATGTTCGTCTTGAAAGACCGTTCCCCGTTTATTCAAGAGGCGGTAAGGACAGATTTGACCTTTGGCTTTCAACTTCGCCGGACCTCATTTTCTGGGGTGAAACCGAACTTGTTCTTGCTGTTGAGGATGTTCCTTATGCCAATGATAAAATCGGTCCTGCGGCACCTCCGATTAAAACTGACAAGGGCTGGCTCACAATTTTTCATGCGGTAGATAAAGATGAAAGCAGAGGTAAAAACGGTTGGGAAACAGCCTGGAAGAAAAGATACTGTGCGGGAATTATGCTTCTTGACCTGAATGACCCGACAAAAATCGTAGGAATGAGCAAACTTCCGCTTATCGCTCCCGAAACTTATCATGAAACACAGACAGGTTTCCGTCAGCATGTGATTTTTCCCGGCGGTATGATTTTAGAGGACGATGGTGAAGTAAAAATTTACTATGGAGCATCAGATACGGTTGAATGTCTTGCTACTGCGAGAGTGGAGGACTTGATTGCACTTTGTACGGAGAAGCGCAAATCGAAATAAAAACAAGTTTTGTTTTTCGTACTTATCAAAGGGTGGGTGCTATTTGATTGCTCCTAAAGAAATATTATTCCACCTTAAAAAATTCAAGAGTTTATTATACATAATATTGTTTATTAAATTATTATACTTGAATTGTTAAACATAAAAATGTTAATATGCATCTGTGAATAAAATCGGAAGAAGTGATCAGATTGAAAAACAATAAGATACATGTAGCATACGGTTTCCATGTTAACTGTTATCATTCCTACCGTGGCGATACAAATGATAATCTTGGATTTGGCTCAGATATCAGAATTATAAGAAAAATTCTTGATGTGCTTACCGAATTCAATGAAAGGGGAATCCCGGTCAAAGGCACATGGGACACCGAAAATTTCTTCTCTTTGCAAAAGATTCTCCCTGAATATGCTCCCGATATAATTGAAAAAATGAAAGAGCGTGTTCATAAATACGGTGACGAAAATATCATAATGGGCTACAACAACGGTGCTCTTTCTGCGATGACGGAAGATGAATTCTGCGAAAGCATCAATCTTGCGATTACTAATGAAAACGGCAGCGGACTTGTCGACATCTTCGGTGAATGTGAAAAAATCGTTCGTCCGCAGGAAGTTATGTTCACTCCGTCTCAGGTAAGTCTTTATAATAAACTCGGAATAAGGGCATTGTGTCTTTATTACAGCTGTGTGCCTTTTGATGCATTCAGAACTATTATTCCTCAGCTCGATGACGAAAAAGCTTTCAATCCGCTTACATATACTTATAAAGGCGAAAGCATGACGGTCATACCCACATACAGTAATTCCGACGTCTGCGATGCAGGCTGTCTGCGTGCATGGGTAAAAGACCTTCGCAAAAAACAGGAAAGCGGTGAAATCAACCGTGACCTCTTTATTTTTATAAATATGGATGCAGATGCAGTTTTCTGGGAAACTCTTGATTTAAAGAAAATGACAGGCAAAATTGCCAACACAGACGGTATTCACGGTCTTGTGGAGGAAATTGCCGATTTGCACTATATTGTATTTGACACTCCGGGAGGATATCTTAAAAATCATGAACCTGTGGGTGAAATCAACTTTACACATGACACCGCAGACGGAAACTTCACGGGCTATGCATCATGGGCAGAGAAACCTTTTAACAGAAAAATATGGACAAAACTCGAAAGAGCAAGAGCCATGGCAAAAGTGACTGCAAAAAAAGATTCACTTTCACCCTCATTTGACAAAAGAGTTCTTCTGCTTTCCACAACACACTTCGGTCTTGCGACTCCCGTACTCAATATTCAGAGAGAGAAAACTGCACTTGAATTCGGAAAAGACGTAATAGAAAGCGAACTTTCCGCAATGCCGAAAACAGAAAAAACCACGGTTTACAATACAACAGACTCACTTGTTCAATGTGTTCAGCTTGAAATTAAGAAAAAAATAACAGATATTTCAAGTCTTACCGTCAATGCAAAATATCTTGAAAGCTTTACGGCAGTACCAACAGCAGACGACTGTTCATCAGTTTTCCTGATGATGAAATTCATGAGAAAACTAAAAAAATATGAGCTTGAAATCGGTTTTGACGGCAAAAAGGAAACACCGACTTTCAGAAATCTGCTTGAAACCGACCGTCTTTCCATAATGTTCTCAAACAGCGGAAAAATTTCCTTTGTTCAGTGTGACGGCAGAAACATCGGTAATGATGAATTTCTTCAGTCATTTATCACTTATGCAGATAAAAAGTATGAATTCAGGAATACAGAAGTGACACCTCTTTCACTTGCAGGTGACGGTGAAGGAATCCGTATTCACGGTGAAATTCATCTGCCGAAAGAACTGAAAGACGGCAGTTTTACTTATGATTTTTTCAAAACGTCACTTTCCGATGCAGTATTTGTAAGAACTTCCGTAACCTACCCTTATACTGCCGAAACGACTTCAATTTCAACTGAGAATTCGGCACTGGGAAGATTCAGCGATATGAAATGGATCGAATCTGTACCGTTCCAGATAACACCGAATCTTGACGGTGATATTTCCGTTATCAAAAGAAACTTTATGGATGATGTTTCTTCATTCAGAACTCAGAGTTTCCCTGAATGTGACGAGAAAAACACAAGCCTTGCATCCTTCAATCATCAGCTTACAGGAGGATTTGTGGGGCTTTCCGATGAAAAAGGCGGTATTATTATTGCAAATGCAAGACAGGTTCTGAACTCTATGGCACACTGTCCTATGCGTCTTGAAGAGGACAAAACTGTAAGGATGAACCCGTTCGGAACTTACTACGGAAAACAAAGGCATCATCACGGCAGAGCAAAGGATCAGATTCTTGATGTTTACACTCTTGTGGCATCACAGGGAAAGAGCATTGCACCGTCATACAACGGAAGTCACGAAACAGCCGTTCTCGGACTTTACCCTCTTTCTGCTGACGGACTTTCAGACAAAGAAAGAACCGAAATCTGTGCGTTTGCCGACGGTGCAGTTGTAACAGCGCCTGAAAATTCGGGTGTTGCTCCATTTATAAAAGACAATATAACCGTCAGAGAAGGAACTGCAGACGGAATAAATGAAAAAGACCTGAAAAGCCCTGTCATGACAGGTATTTCGGGAAATCTCATTAAATATATCACAAAAGGTTCAAGAGCAATCGGTCATATTATTGCTACTCAATTAAAAGCCAGATAACAACAAAAAGCACCTGAAATCAGGTGCTTTTTCTTATGTGGTTTGCCTTTTTACATTTTTCAGGTCAAGCGAAAGAGTATGTTTTCCGCTGTCAACAAAGAGTGAATCGGGTTTTCTTAGTGCTTTACAGAATTTACAGTCATATCGGTCAAATTCCTTTTGCATATCGGCACCATTCACTTTAAACTCACCGTCATAGGATGTCGAAATCTTTCCGAAATAAGTATTGTAACTGACTTTTCCGTTTCCGAAAATAATCTTGTTATTTCTGATTCTCTCTTTGAATTCGTCAAAGGATTCCTTGTCTGCATCGGAAAGTTCGGTTACATATGCGTGATACTCACCACCGAAACGGCACAAATCAAATTCACCTTTCACCTTGTAATCATCGGTGAGCGTTTTATTTTTGTAGATAGCATTAATTGAATCTTCATTGTAGGGTTTGAACTCAAGTTTGCCGTCAGCTATAAGAGCGACAAACACACCGTTTTTTCTTGCAAAAACAGTATTTTCATTTATTTCAAACTCATCATAGAAGCTTTTCGGCATATATGCATGTGTCATGTCTGCAATGTGTGCTTCACCCAATCTCTTTTTAGTTGGCAGTTTGTAAATCGTAATGTTCACACTCTCATTCTGCACACTCATCGGGCGTCTGCCGTTGCCTATCCAATAACCGGGCGATGAACCGTATCTGCCCTCACCGTTTCCTGCAGGATGGGTTGTGAAAAGAGTCAGTGTTTCACCGATATTTGCAGTCCATTCATGGTCCTGTGCACCGCACATATCAACATCTTTGCATACTGAAGTTGACATGGAATAATGTGCCGTACGGTAAGTATAAACATTACCTCTTCCCGTTGCTATTCCGTGGGGCATAATGTTATATTTAGCGCCGAATTTTTCCCAATTGACGGGCTTGAATATCGTAAGAGTAAGAAATCTGAAATAACCGAGGAATGAATTACGGAACATCTTATTTGTTTTAAGATATTCAAGCGTATTGTTGACAACCTGAGGATTTGTAAATGTTTCCGCACCCATCTGAGCCATAATCTGATACGGTTTCTGACCTACAAGTCCCTCTTTCACCATATCATCGGGTGAAAGTCCGCAGCCCATTTTTACAGCAAATGTTTCATTTGAAAGTGCAATATCCCTGATTGCTTCGGGCAGAACATAGATACCCTTTTTGACAATATCGGTAAAGCAGATAACAACATGATTAGGGGCTTTTGCGAGAGTATCCTTTATCTGCGATTTTTCCTTTTCAGAAAGATAAGGATTGCCGAGAATTTGCTCTGCACCGTCATTTCCCCAAAGAACATCCATCGCAGCACAGATGCTGTTTCCGTAGAAATTCCCTGCTTTGTTGTTGCCGTACATTCTTGAACTTGTGGCAACAAGACGGTTGTTTACGCTGTTAAGAGCAACATCGAGCCAGAGAATATCCATGATAATTTTCATCTGACTGACCATTGTTTCGTCTTTGCAGTAAGCAATAAGATTCGCCATAGGAGCAATATCTTCCGCAAGATAATTGTTGCTCAGGTACTCCGAAAAACCGTAATTAAAACGCTGATTCATCCAGGCATCAATTCGTTCTTTTGCTTTGAGCATATGCTCATTGCCCGTCATACCGTTATTTGTAAAAATCTCGTCCTGCCATTCCTGACCTGCAAGATATTCTGCTGTTGCAAACAGAATCTGATGATTTTCCGACCAGTAACACATACTGTCATCGCCGGGCTCATCCATAAAATATTTAAAATCAAGAAATGTCTTTTTTATAATCTCTCTGCATCTCTCGGAAAGCTTATCATAGCAGTCTTTATAAATTTTAAAAAGCAACTGTGCTCTGAAATCGGAACAGTCAAAGCGTCGTGCCATGTATTCTGACTGCTTTAAAAGCATATTATAGATTTCTTCTTCGCTGAATTCGGGTGCATCTTTGTCATCTGAAAGATACAGGTACACCTCTTCAAACTTTTTACCGTTTACTGAAACGGAATAATAGTCAAAATCTTTATCATCGGGCAATTCCTGCGCAGGTTTCTGCTTTATAAGAACAATCACCTCACTGATCGTTACAAGTACGACAAGACCAAGCAGAGCCAATAATATATATACAGCAATCATTCTGCAGTCACCTCTTCGGTTTCATCTTCAAGAAGTCCTCTTTCCTTTGCAATCTTCATAGAAACTTCCTGCATAACTTCGTCGGTAAGAGGATATTTTCTCATTGAGATGTATGTAATAAGATGACCGAGTGCAGGGAGAATGAATACGGAAAGAAGAATACAGTAATAGAATCTGTAGTTGACGAAAACATTTTCGGGTACAACTGCATCTGCACCGCTACCGCTGAAACCGCAGAATGCCATTATAGCCATTGTGATAAGTCCAACCCCGCTTGATGCGATTTTATTTACAAAAGTAAGAGCAGCACCGATTGTACCTGGAATGAACTTTCCGCTCTGAAGATATTCATAGTCGGTAAGGTCACCGACCATTGCATTTTCGAGGTTTGTTGAAATACCCAATGTGCTCATATAAAAACCGAAAACAAGAATAACCATTATAACGGCGAATGTGACACCATTGTATGTATAATCGGGATCTGCAGGGAGCAAAAAGAGAGTAACAAAGAAACCTGCAGTTGCAACAAGAGTCTGAATAAGCGAAACCTTGTGATAAACCTTGGCAGAGCCCTTTTTCGATGCAAAAAACATACCCACAACAAGCACGGGAGCTCCGAGAACAACACCGTTAAGGATATCGAATGCAGAAGTAAGTCCTCTGTTCATAATGATGTTTGCAAACAGATAAATTGAAAGACTTGCTCTTACGGATTTTGCAATTGAATCCGAGCAAGTAGCCCACAAAAGACTTCGCATGGGCTTACTTCTTTTTATAAGAGAAAAGAACTCGGTGATTTTTGTTTCTTCGCTCTTTTTCTGGTTCATTGAGTAATAAGTGGGATTATCTCTGTTGCTGATTGCTTTTGCAGCAGCAAGAACAAAAACAATTGACACAACGGACATTACGATAATCGAAATTCGCCATACAAACGGTTCCTGCATATTGCCGATGAGATTACTTGTAACAACTACGGAAACAAATGCCGAAACAAGAGCATCAGAAACAGTCTGACCGAGAGCGTATAACGGACGCTGTTTCGGATCCTGAGTTATGATTGCCTGACCTGCTCTTGTGGCTGTCATCAGAATGGTGTTACCAATTATTATAATTGCGTAACAGATACCCAACAATATGAAAGACACCATCAGAGGAATATCAGGATTTACGGGGTAGAAAAACACAACAAGTGCAGGTACAAAAGACAGCAAAGCACCGACTATCATGAAAAGCTTAAACTTACCTTTTTTGTTGTATTTGTCAAACATGTTTGCTATAAGGGGATCGGTAATTGCATCAAGAATACGGATGGGAAGATGAATCGACGCAAACATGATACCGAGCTGCAGAACATTCTGGGTATAGTAAGACCACTTACCCATCATTATTGTGATTGCCGCACCGCCTGCATAATTAAGTGAAAACAGAAGTACCCGCCATGCATCGTTTTTTCTCGGATCTGTACCGTCGTTACGGTAAGAGTTGATTATCTGCTTAAGCTTATTCATACTCATGCCATCCTTTCGAGAGCTTCGAGTGTGACTTCATATTTTGTTTTGTCGTCAGACATAAATCTTTCAAGCTCGTCCATCATGTAATATGCCATTCGCTGTGGCTCATTTCCCGTACTGCCTGCGATATGAGGTGTCAGAATTGCATTCGGACACCAGAAAAGAGGATTGATATACGGGAAAAACTCATTTTTGAGCACATCTGCAACAAAAGTTCTTGACGGATGCAACCATAGTGACAATGCAAGTGAATACTCAGCAACCTGAGCACCTCTGCCGGTGTTGATGAATGTTGAATGTTTCTTCATTTTTTTGAAAAGCTTGTAATTGAATACATTTTCAAGCTCTTTTTTATTGGCAAGATGATTACTGATAATGTCACATTCGCTGAAAAGTGTTTCCATATCCACAAGAGTAACATCGAGTTCATCTGCTTTTTCCTTTGAAACAAAGGGATCACATGCATATACTTTTACATCAAGGTCTTTGAGCCTTTCAGCAACCATCTGACCGATAGCACCAAGGCCCACAAGACCTACCTTACAGTCAAAATTACCTGTTGATGAATTTGCAAAAGCAAGTGAACGGACAGGCAGAATGTGATAATATTTTGCCGCCTGAAAATATCCCTTTGCCGCAAGAGTGATCTGTGCAAACGTGTATTCGGCAACAGGTACAGCATTTGCCGCAAAAGCACTGAAAACCTTGATTCCCGATTCAAGAAACGGTTTTGCAAAATACTGAACAGATCCTGCAGAATAAAACACAGCTTTTAGCTTTGGCATATATTCTTTTATTTCTTCCTTTGTGAACTTCGGCATACCCCAGGTTGAAAAAGCAATTTCACAGTCCTTTAAAAATTCAGCATTTTCCTTAAGATTTTTCTGATTTATCTTTTCTGACAGTTCACCGTATTCACCCAGTTTTTCAAGGACTTTTGAAGTGTAAACCTTGCCGAACTGAAGTTGGTTTGTTCCGAAAAGTGCTATTTTCATTTTCTTCCCACCAGCTTTGCTTTAAGTTTCTGAATATCTCTTTTCATACAGGAAGGAAGTCCCATATGACTGTAAATATATGTGTATTCAAGCAGAATATTTCCGTCAAAGCCCACTTCAAGGATTTTATCAAGCAGGGCATCCATATATGCAGGGTTGTATTTCGGAAACTGCTCTCTGACAAGCTCCGAATATGATATATGTACACTCTCAATAAAAGGCAATGTTCTTTCGATACGGTCAAGGTCGTAAGCCTTTTTCTTGTATCGTGACTGGAAATAAGTTCTGAAATTATCGCAACCGATATCATTTCTTATTTTCAGAAAAGCATCAGTATTGTTGTTGTATGTATTGTCGTGACATTCGGGGCATACAAGCAGTCCGTATTCAGAAGCAATATTGCATATGTTTTTTGCATCTTCAACAATTGTTTTATATGTAGTCTCATCAGTTTTTTCGCTGTCGGTCTTTCCGAGCCATACACGCACTGAGGACGCTCTCATAGCAGATGCTATTTCACAGATATTCTTCCATTCTTCTGTTTTTTTGCTGCCGATACGGTAATAGCTTCCGTATGAGCTGATAGCAATTCCTGCAGCATCACATAGTTTCTTTACATGTAAAGCTGTTTCAATATCTTTAACATGAATATCTCCGCCCCATTCGATGCAGTCAACTCCTGCATCTACGGCAATTTTAACAATTTTCTTAATATCTCTGATGTTTCTGAAAGTTGTTGTGGTGAATCCAAATTGCATAGAATTACCTCGGATTTTAATATATTTATATTAATTTTATCATATGCAGATGAATATCACAATATCAAAATAAAAAGTATTTGTGAAATATTATTTATATTATTTTTGTCGATTCTGCTCTGTTGGTTAGTTTTATGCTTAAAAAATCCCTATATACAGCCATTTCCAACCGTTGCCGGTGGTTCAACATCTCATTGTATTGTTATCATGCCGAGGTTTTCGGCGGCAGAGATAGTTTTGTTATCGTATGCTCCCGACGGAGCTCTGAACATGGTGGGAGAGTGACCGGTTATATTTCTGACCGTTTCATTGCATTTATGAATATCGAGCATAATGTTTTCATAATTCATAGTCGGCAAATCCTTGTGTGAATATCCGTGGTTACCGAGTTCATGCTCTGCATCATAGATTTTTTGTACTTCATTTATATAATCATCAGCCCAGGAGCCAAGCAGGAAAAATGTCGCCTTGACATTATACTTGTCAAGTGTTTCAAGAATGGAATCAATATCGCTGTTGCCCACAGCGCAGTTGAATGTAATTGCAACTTTCTTTTCGGCAGTCTCAATATTGTAAATCGGTATCATCCTCGCCTCACCCGAAACAGCATCAGAGAGCGTGTGTGCAGTCATAAAAATTCCGAAAACAACCAAAAGTATAACAGCCATCGTAATAATTACCGATTTCAATTTAACAGATAAAATCTTTATATTAACACCTCCGTAATATATATGAGATATTTATGTTTGTATGAAAAGCAAGGGTGTGATACTATGATTGCTTTGTATTTGCATAAAAATCATCGGTTGAATAATAAATTGTTTTATGTTAGAATGGATTTATCTTATTTCAGGAGTGGATGATATGAAAGATTTCAGTAAAATCAGATTTAAGTGGACATTCCGGGATTATCAGAAGGCTGTGCTTGACAATTCACAGAAGCATCTGAAAGACAAAAGAATTCATATTGTGGCTGCTCCCGGCAGCGGCAAGACTATTCTCGGTCTTGAGCTTGTGTGCCGACAGAATGCACCTGCTCTTGTTTTGTCACCCTCTGTTACAATCCGTCAGCAATGGGGTGAGAGATTTATTGAAGCTTATCTTCCCGAAAGTGAAAATCCCGATGAATACATATCCTATTCTCTGAATAAACCGTCGCTGATAACTTCAATCACATATCAGGCACTTCATGCGGCATTTACAAAATCAGTTGTTGAAGCCGAAGACGGTGACGATGCTTTTGAAACTGAGGAAGTTCAGGACTACAGCAATTTTGACATCTTTGCCGAAATAAAAAAGGCAGGGATAAAAACAATCTGCCTTGATGAAGCACATCATCTTAAAAGTGAATGGCAGAAGGTGCTTGAAAAATTTGTTTCAGCACTCGGAAATGAAGTCACAATCATTGCCCTGACTGCAACTCCGCCTTATGACAGCACGCCTGCCGAATGGAACAGATATCAGACACTTTGCGGTGATATTGACGAGGAAATTTTTGTTCCTCAGCTTGTTGTTCAGAAAACTCTCTGTCCCCATCAGGATTACATATATTTTAGCTATCCCACAGACGATGAAGCTAAACTGCTTGCCGATTACAAAGCAAAGGCAAAAGCAGTAAGTGAAAAAATCATTGCAGAGGGACTTCCCGCAAAGGCTTTGCATGTGTCGGGAGCTTCGGGTAATGAAGAATTGCTTTATGACAATATCGACGGGTTCAGGTCTCTTGTATGTGTTGCAAAAAAATGTAATGCAACCATTTCACAGAGCCTTGAAGAAAAGGTCAATGAGGGTAGAAATGCACCCGTTTATTCAATAAAAGAAGCAGAAAAAGCATTTCAGTTCATCATTGATAAGCCTGATATTTTTACCGAAGAAATCAGCGAAAGGCTGAAAAGTATACTTTCATCAGATGCTCTTCTTGAAAAAAGAAAAGTCTGTCTTGTGTCAAATGAAAAAATCAACAAAATGCTTGTGTCTTCTGTCGGTAAACTCGGAAGCATTAACAGAATTGCCGAGAGTGAATATGAAAATCTCGGTGACGGACTCCGTATGCTGATTCTCACGGACTACATCAGAAAAGATATGATGAAAATTGTGGGCACCGAAGAAGAAATTCATCAGCTGGGCACCGTGCCTGTTTTTGAATCACTCCGAAGAATCAATCCTGACGGAAAAATTGCCGTTCTTTCGGGTACTCTTGTGATTCTGCCCGATTCTGCAGTTGAACCTGTTCAGGAAATTGCATATAACGAGGGTGTGCCCTGCAGAATAAAGAAAATTGAAAACACAAATCATACTGAGATAATTTTCTCGGGTTCAAACAAGAATAAAGTCAGCATCATTACAAAGGCTTTTCAGACAGGTGTCATAAATGTGCTTATAGGTACAAAATCTCTCTTGGGTGAGGGGTGGGATTCACCAAACATCAATTCACTCATTCTTGCAAGCTTTGTGGGAAGCTTTATGCTTTCAAATCAGATGCGTGGCAGAGCTATAAGAATTGATAAGAAAAATCCTGAAAAGGTATCGAACATCTGGCATCTTGTGACTGTTGAGCCCGAATCAGACAATGAAATCATAAGTGATGATTTTGAAACAATGAAGCGTCGTTTCGCATGTTTTCAGGCACCTGCTTATAACAGCGATGTCATTGAAAGCGGAACGGATAGAATTGATATTCTTGAGCCACCCTTTGACAGTCAGGGGCTTGAAAACATAAACAGCCGTATGCTTTCACTTGCAAAAGAAAGAAATGTTATGGCAGGCAGATGGACAGGTGCAGTCAAAGGTAAAGCAAGACCTGAAATTGTTGAAGTGAGTGAAGTTCCTGCAGAAGTTCAGCCTGCAAAGGCAGTTCATAAGAATAAAATTTACACAATCATTCTTGCAGTACTTCTTGTTCTTTCAATAGTTATCATCGCAACATCGGGATTTTTCGGCGGTCTTATCGGATTTTTCATTGCTGCGGTCTGTTCCGTCCTGCTTATAAAAACCTCATCGGTTGTGATGAAAAATTCATCTCCGGAAAAAACTGTAAGCAATATTTCTTCCGCAATTCTCAGAACGCTCAAAGAAATTGGTGAAATAGACAGCCGAGGGGCAAGAATTGTTGTTGAAAAATCAGCAAAGAAAAATATAATAAACTGTTCTCTTGAAAGGGCAACAGTCAGGGAAAAGAACGTTTTTGCAAAGGCAGTTTCAGAGCTTCTTTCCCCCATTGATGACCCCAGATATATTCTTATCGGCACAAAAGGTTTTTCAAAGCTTGCAACAAAGAATTATGTGCAGAGCTATGCCTGTCCTTCGGTTCTCGGTGCAAACAAAGAAACAGCAGCAGTTCTTGCAAAGAATCTTAAATCTGCAGGCGGCAGATTTGAACTTATTTTTACAAGAAATGAAATGGGCAGAAAAGAACTTTTTAAATGCCGAAAATATTCTTATATCAACGCAAACGGAAAAATGATAAGGAATAAAAAAATAATCAAGTAAAAATTGCACTAAAGAACAATATGAATTATTCTTCTGACACGTTAGAATATAATAGTATTAATATTCTAATAAAGCAGAGGATAATTATATGTTGAAGTCTGTAACAAAAAAGTTTCTTGATAAGTCAACAAAAACACATTTTGAATTTGAATTCTTTTGTGATTGTTGCGGAAAAACAATACCAACACCCGTGTTAGAATTTATCAACGGTTTTGCAGACGAAAAACATATTACGGATGAGCAAAGACAAGCAAGAGATATTCTGTATTCATTTGAGCACAACAATGCATACGAAAGAGCAAATATTGAAGCGAGATTTGAGCTGGACAGATGTGCAAAATGCGGTGATATGGTTTGCTTTGATTGTTCTTTTTTTGCAGATGATAAGGGGCAAGTGCTGTGTCAGCATTGTATAAAAGATAAAAGTTGATACATACAAAAAAACATCCCGGAAAATCGGGATGTTTGCTTTTACATTATGCTTTAAAATTCAGTAAGAATTACAGAGCCGTCTTCACCGCTGATTGTAACTGTGTAGTTTTTTGTTACACCTTGTGCATCCTTGTATGATATGCCGTAAGCGGGTGAATCACCGTAAAATGTGAGTGTTACTTCAAGAGGCTTTTCTTCTGTTAATATGTCGAGATTATAAAGCGATTCCGTATCAAATGTTACATTGCCGTCTTCATCAACATCTGTGATTGAAAGAGAAAGAAAACTGAAATCTGTGACAATACCTTCTGACATAAATATCAGTTTTGTTGAATCTGCTGTTTCGTCAACAGTAAAGCTGATGTAATCGGAATAATTGTTTATGTTTTCTGAGTAATCAACTGTTATTTTTGATTCTTTTGAGATTTCAGTTTCAGAAGAACTTTCCGTTGTTTTATCAATCTGATTCATAATTGTTGTCTGAACATCTGAGGGTGAATCATCATGTTCTTCCGGTTTGTTGCAACCGCTGAAAACAGTGATAATAACTGCAATAATAAGAACTGCTGAAAAAAATCTTGCTTTCATTCCTTTTTTCTCCTTATTATAAATATTCAATTATAGTATATCAGTAAATGAAAAAAATTTCATTGTACAAAAGTGCAGTTTTTTTGTTGTAGATTTTTGTAACGTTTTATGTTATATTAAAAAACAGGGGGTGACTGAATGAGAAAAAATGAGAACAAGACACTTATAATAACATCCGTTATACTTCTTCTTTTTCTTGCATTGTTTTATGAAAGACTGTATGAACAGTTTACAAATGAATTCTTAAGGTCTGCATTCAGCACCGTTACAAATGTTTTTGAAATTGTTGCAGTTCTGCTGTGGTGTGTTTCAGTAAAAAACAGAATAATAAACAAGCAGATTTGTCGTTATCTGATTTATGTAGGCAGTCTGATGTGTTTCTGGCTGTTTATCCGTACAATAAAATGGTATTTTGTAAGCAATTTTGATGTTGTTACACGATACCTGTGGTATATGTACTATATCCCGATGATGCTGATACCGCTTTTCGGTGTTTTTATTGCATCATTTATCGGTAAAACCGAGAATTACAGATTACCGTGGCTGTGGAAATTGCTATATATACCTGCAGTCATTCTTATCGGACTTGTTATGACAAATGATATGCACCGTCTGGTGTTTGATTTCCCGAACGGAATCTATTATTTCAATAATGACTATACATATAGTTTTGTTTTCTATATTGTTATCAGTTGGTTTATGATTCTGGGGGCATGTTTTGTTATAACCATGATTATAAAATGCCGTGTGCCCGGCAGCCGTGCTTTTCAGAAAATGCCTGCGTTGGTTCTTGTATGTGCAACGGTTTTCTGGGTGGTATATTATCTGGGCTTCAGGGGCTGTGACCTTGTTGCAGTGGACTGCCTGATAATTATATTACTTCTTGAAAGTTCTATTCAGAGCGGTCTTATACGCTCAAATCAGGGTTATAATGAACTGTTCAAAAAAACATCAATTACCGTTCAGATTGCAGACAACGATTATAATCAATGCTATATGTCTGAAAATGCGAAAACCTTTTCCAAAAGTGTTATGATAAAGGCTGCCCGTAATCCTGTTGATATCGGTAATGTAAGACTTTGCTGCAAAACAATTTCGGGCGGATATGTTCTCTGGCAGGAGGATATCAGTAAGATTAAAAAGCTGATGTCTGAACTGCGTGAAACTCAGGAACAGCTCAATGAAAATAATGAACTGCTTCGTGCTGAGAATGAGCTGAAAGAAAAGAAAGCCCGTATTGATGAAAAAAACAGACTTTATGACAGAATAACTCACGATGTTTCAGTTCAGTTGGAAAAAGCAGAAAATCTTCTTGCTGAAGCCGAGGATAATTCTGAAAAGTCAAAAGAAATACTCTCCGAACTCTGTGTTCTGAGTGCTTATATCAAACGAAGAGGCAATCTTCTGCTTCTGAGTGAAGACTATTATTTTGTACGCTCAAAGGAGCTTGAATATTGTCTTCGTGAATCCCTTGATAATATCAGTCTTAACAATGTTTATGTTGCACTGGCAGGTAATTGTGACTGTAAAATGTCTATTGAAAACGCAGTTCTTTTGTATGACCTTTTTGAAAAGACAACAGAGCTTCTTCTGCATGAAATGACAGCATATTTTGTGTATCTTAACTGTGACGAAAAGAAAATTGTTCTTCGTTTGCAGATTGGTTGCAAAACAGAAATCAATATGAATACACTTGCTGAAATTTCTGCATTTCAATCTGTACGCAATATTTCGATTGATGAAGAAGATGTCACGGTTGATATTGAAGTGTACAGGAAGGTGATGACGGATGCTTGACTTTTTTGAGATTTCATCGGGATTCCGTGTTGCTTTCCTTGCAGTGATATTTATTGTTGTGTTTTTTTCCGTTTTTTTTCTGATAGAATTGTTAAGGACGGAAAAACAAACTTTTGCAAAAATATCCGTTGCCTTTTTCAGTATTCTTGACACTGTTATTCTCATTATTTATTCATCGGGAATGTCTTATTTCTTTTATTCCAATCCTTTGAATGAAAAAACAAAAGAATTTATGACTATTCCGATTGTTTTTATCAGCATACCCGTTATCCTGCTTTTTGCTGAAATTGTTTATCTGGGAACCAGAGAACTTCATAACAGAAAACAGTCAATTACAAGCAATTCAATCAAAGAAAGCTTTGACAATCTTCCCACGGGGCTTTGTTTTTCCCTTCCTGACGGAAGAATTCAGCTTTTCAATCACACTATGAGTGAATTGTGTTATACAATTACGGACGCTGAACTTCAGAATGCAGATTCATTCTGGAAAACACTCGCCAACGGATATGTCAGCAGAAATGTGAAAAGACTCTCATCGGGCGAAAATCCTGAATTCAGACTGCCTGACGGAAGTATATGGTTGTTCAGAAAAAATAAGCTCGACGATGAAAAAATTCAGATTACAGCCACCGATATTACACAGTTTCATAATCTTACCCAAAGGCTCAGGGAAAAGAATATCGTTCTGTCAGATATGAACGAACGACTTCGTAAATACGGTGAAAATGCAGATGAACTGACCCGTTCAAGAGAACGCCTTGAAACAAAAGAGCGAATTCATAACAGTCTGGGACAGGCATTACTTGCGACAAGACACAGTCTAAAAAATGAAAACGGTGATCTGTCTTCTGTTATGGAGCTGTGGAAAAGAAATATTTCCGTTCTTAAAACGGGTGCAACAAATAATGAAGAGGAATATACGCTCAATACTTTGTTTGATGCTGCATTTTCGGCAGGAATAACCATTGACCTGAGCGGAGAATTGCCCGATAATAATGAAATAAGAAAACTGTTTGTTGTTGCCGCTACAGAAGCTCTTACAAATGCTGTCCGTCATGCAAAAGCAAAAACTCTTTATATCGGTTTCAGCCATTGTGCAGATAATTATTCCGTAAGGTTTACCAATGACGGTATACCTCCTGCGAAAGAAATATCAGAAGGCGGCGGAATGGGAAATCTTCGTAAACGTGTTGAAAGAATGAACGGACAAATGCGTGTCATATCAAAACCGAGGTATGCACTCGAAATTACTATTGATGCAAAGGCAGATGATTCAGATGTTGAATGTACTTATAGTTGAAGACGATTCAATGGCTCGCAAATTGCTTGAAATTTATATAAACGAAAGTTCAGACTATGAAATGGTTCATTCCATAGAAAGTGCGGCAATGGCTGAGTTTTATTGCCTTACAAACAAAATTGATATCATTCTTATGGATGTCTGCACGGCAATGGATGCAAACGGTCTTGAAGCTGCTGAAAAAATCAAGAAAAGCTTTCCCGACATTAAAATAATCATTATCACAAGTCAGCCCGAATGCAGTTTTATTGACAGGGCAAGAGCGATTGGCGTTGACAGCTTCTGGTACAAAAATGCAAATGCCGAGGAAATTATTTCCGTGCTTGACAGAACGGTTGCAGGGGAGAATATTTATCCTGATACTACACCCGATTTGAAATTCGGTGATGCGAAAAGCAGCGAGCTTACTGAGAGGGAGCTTGAAGTTCTGCGTGAGCTTACGGGTGGGGAGCCTGATGCAGTCATTGCAGAAAAGCTTCACATGTCGCTGAGAACCGTAAAAGCACATATTCAGAATATGCGTGAA
Source organism: Clostridia bacterium (assembly GCA_017473925.1). Taxonomy (GTDB): domain Bacteria; phylum Bacillota; class Clostridia; order Oscillospirales; family Acutalibacteraceae; genus UBA1081. The sequence goes on from JAFUIY010000112.1 coordinate 17,390, forward strand.
AAAACAGGCTTCCGAAACAGAACGGAGCTTGCAGTAAGAGCCCGTGAAATCGGACTTGTTATAAAAGATAAAAAATCAGAATAAGTTTTATCTGAAGTGCCTTTCGGGGCACTTTTTTTGCACTTAAGTACGATGAAGAATTATCTGATTTAATGTATTATTTATATATAATATGTTGAATCAGGGGAGAATGCATTATGAAAAACATTAAAAAACTTACAATTCTTCATTCAAATGACCTTCACGGTGATTTCCTTGCAGAAGAAATTGACAATAACCTTGTAGGCGGAGTCTCAATGCTGTCGGGATATGTCAACAAGGTACGCAATGAAGAAGCAAATTCAATTTACTGTATCGCAGGCGATATGTTCAGAGGCTCCGTTATTGATTCTGAGTTTCAGGGCATTTCCACAATTGAAATTATGAATATGCTTTCTCCCGATGTTGTGACAATCGGCAATCATGAAACGGATTACGGTGTTGCCCATCTTCTGTTTATTGAGAAATGTGCAAAGTTTCCCATTATAAATGCCAATATGCATATAAAGACAAACGGTGCAAGACTTTTTAAACCCCATTGTATTATTGAACGGGACGGAATGAAAATTCTGTTTATCGGTGTTCTGACTGAGGATGTTCTTTCGCAGACAAAAAATGACGGAATTATCGGAACATTTGTTGATGTGAACGAAGCTGCAGAAGAAGTCGGAAAAATATGCAATGCCTATAACGCAATTGATATTGACCTTACCGTGCTTCTTACGCATATCGGTTTTGAAGAAGATAAAAAACTTGCTGCAAGGCTTGACCCTGCATGGGGCGTTGATATCATCGTCGGCGGTCATTCCCATACTCAGATTGAAAAGCCGGAAGAAGTCAATGATATTCTTATAGTTCAGGCAGGTACGGGGACAGATTATATCGGAAGATTTGATATCGCTATTGATACCGATAAAAACTGTGTTGACAGTTATGAATGGCAGAATATAAGCATTAATGAAAGAACCTGCCCCCGTGATACGGCACTTGAAACAATAATAAACCGTTATAAAGTACAGACCGACAAAAAATACAACCGTCTTGTCACTCGTTTTCAGAAACAGCTTACACATCCGTCAAGATACCGTGAAACAGAGCTCGGAGGTCTTCTGTCGGATGTTATGAAAGAAAGTCTCGGGCTTGATGTTATGCTTTTAGGCTCAGGCAGTGTCAGAAATACTGAAATGGGGCCGATTGTCCTGTATTCTGATCTTGCAGAATGTTTTCCGTACGACGACCCTGCATATATGCTCAGGGTTACGGGTGAACAGTTCAAACAAATGATTATGTATATGCTTCGTGATGAAGTATGGCAGGGGTCTCATTGTGAATTCTATCAGTTCAGCTCCGGTATGAGAGTTGTGTATGACAGAAATGCTCATAAATTCCTTGATTTCTCATTGAACGGAAATCCCGTTGACGATGAAAAAGTATATAAAATCGGTCTGCAGCATTTTCATTTTAAAAATGTTGAAAACTTTTTCTCAGTCTCTCTTGAGGAAATAGAAAAGAACGGAAAACCACGCATGGTTGCCACATCATGCCGTGAAATCCTTGATGAATACCTTTCTTCTCATCAGAATCTGACAAGAGAAATCAGCGGAAGGCTTGTTGTGCTTTAAAGAAAATATGCACTAAAGTACGATGAAATATTTTCTGGAAAAATCTATAATAAAATTGATGTATTGTATAAATACACCAATATAATCAAAAAGGAGATTTTCAGAATGAAAAAAATTATAGCATTGATGCTCGCTCTGTTTATGCTTTTAAGCTTTGCTGCATGCGGAAAAGACCCCGTTGATAATAATCCCGACGGTGAAAAACAGTCTGCAGGCAGTGAAGAAAATCAGCAGACCACAGAAGCCGCAAAGCCCGCAGGACTTGCCACAGGTGAATGGGAAAACAATCTCGGCAAATTTGCTGTAGCTCTCACAGGTGCTGAGCTTTTTGACGACGAAGACGGCGCAAAGGCTATCCGTGTTTACCTTGATTTCACAAACAAAGCAGACAGCTACACAACAAGCTTTACAGATGAAAAGAATGATGTTATTCTCATGCAGGGCGAAGAAGAACTTGATGAAACAGATGCACCCTACGGTGAAGATGTTGCAGAATACGGTAACCACAAGAGAAATGTCCGTCCCGGTGTAACAATCCGTTGCATCTACCAGTTTGCTCTCAAAGAAGAAACAGGAACAGTCAATTTCTCTCTTACAGCAAAAAATCAGGAAAATGCAGTAATTACATATGGTTTTGACCTTGCAGCTCTTCCCGGTGCTCCCGCAGAAGCTTTTGTTGCAAAAGAAATCGCAGCTCCTGATTTCAATAACGGTTGGCCCGAAAGCGGTGAGATAACAGATTATTACTCAGGAAAGGCACAGCATAACCTTGTAATCAAAAAAGCTGAATTTGTTGACGGTGTGAATGATACAAAGCTTATCAGAGTATATTTTGATTTCACAAATAACAAGGATGAAGCAACAGACCTTTTTGATGCTGTTGACCTGAGAATTTTCCAGGACGGTATACAGCTTGAAGAAGGTCAGGCAAATGAACTCTGTGAATCAGACCTTGCATTCTCAAGAGATGTTGAAGCAGGTCAGACAGTCAGTGTTTCAAACGTTTATGTTCTTATCTCAGATTCTCCCGTAGAAGTTGAAGCAAACGACATATGGGATGATATGGGACTTGCAAAAGTATTCACAGTTGCATAATTCTTGCATGAAGAATTTCAAGACGGCGGAGAAATCTGCCGTCTTTATCTTATTTCTGCACTAAAGTACAATGTGCTTTAGCTTTTTTTATTATATAATAAACTTGGAAAATACTATAAATGTGTTTCTGTAAATAAAAAAAAGGAGACAAAAACTATGAAAAAGAAAGTTTTAAGCATTCTTTTAACACTTGTTATGCTTATGGGCATTTTTGCACCTGTGAGCATATTGCCTGCAAGTGCGGCAGGCCCTATTGAAGGCGCAACAGGCTCAGGAACAAAAAATGACCCTGTTATCGCTGACGACGTTATGAAACTGAACAAGGCACTTGAGTATGACGGACCGTTATACATTGTGCTTACTGATGTTGATATTACGAACATAGCACTGAGTGATCCGAAGCCCTTTGCTCAGGTAAAATCAACAAAAGTTCTTGAAATCCGTCAGGATTTTGAATTTGAATTTATCGGTTCGGGCAAATACAGTCTGTTCAGTGTTACGGACGGTGCAGACTTTACGGTCATTAATACTGATGACAGTAAAGGAAGAAAAATCGAGTATAATTATACTATTTTTGAAACTGAAGGCCCCAATTCAAAATTGTCTGTTAAGGGCGAATTCAAATTCGAAACTACAAATAAAGATAAATCCGATGTGTATTCAAACGCACTTGTTGCTCATCAGGGTAATATTTTTATTGACGGTGCCAGATTCAATTCTGCGAGCTTTCAGAACGGTGCTGCTACATTGAAGGATATCACCGTAACTGACAGAGCTTCCGTCAAGGGTGTTCCGTTTAAGCTTTATTCGGGAACTGTAGCTACCGATTCAGACCGTACATATCACATAGTCCCTGATTACGGCACATCAGTTGTAACAAAAGACCATTTATATGCAAGATGTGTCGGAGGCTTTGATTATCAGTCTCCCGTTGCTATGCCCGAAGGAATGACTACTGCTCCCGAAACCAAATATTTTCTGGGTCTTAATGCTAAATTTGAATTTAGAACATCAAATAATACAACATGGGCTGAGGATGAGGTTTATTCACCCTTCGGTGAAATAAGACTTATTGATTCTTCAAACAATAATCTTCTTTACAGCTCAAAAGACGATGACGAAGGTTTGTTTGATACTAAGGTTATGCTTAGTGTCAATCTTAAGGATTATATCAAAAAGCCCGGTAAGTATGAAGTAAAAGAAATCCTTACATTCAAGAAGGACGGAGAGCTTATTCAGGAAGTTGTTCATAGCTTCCCCATAAATGCTGTTATTTTTAGGGAGTTTGTTGCTCAGAGTCCCGCTATGCCTGCAGGTAAAATATCATATCACTTAGGGGAAATCACAAATGCATCCTATCCTGTTACATTTTATGCTCATCGTCTTCCTCAGAATATGGTTGACGAAGGATATGAGTCTATTGCAAAGCTTCAGGTTTACACCGCGGAGAATAATATTTATGTTTATGGTGAAAAAGCTTATTGTGATAAGGGACATATAATCTCATATGACCTCAATAATCTTCCTGCAGGTAGTTACAAGCTTGTAGAAACAATAGAGCTTCGTGATAAAAACAATAAGGTTGTTGAGTCTGCAGTAAATATATTTAACATTGACTGGACACCTGACCGTGATATTTCAGAGGTTAATATTTCCGCTAAATGGCAGGGCTTCGTTTCTGCACCTGTGTGCACAACAAAGGGTGTAAAGATTAAAGACTATATATGGGAGAAATCTATCCGAACAGGATGGACGACTCTCGACTCATCAGATGCGTTTTTAAAAGGCAGTACATATCGTCTTAGGGTAATCCTTGAAGCTGAAAGCGGATATGAGCTTGCAGATTCTTATACAGTAAAAATAGATGGTGAGGATGCTACAAGAGGCGAAGGAAATACATGGGTTGCATCCCGCAGAATTGCAGAATATGTTGATACTATTGAGGTTGAGGGCTTCTGTGCTCCCGAAGCAGGTGCATATCCCGTATTTGACGGTTATGATGTTCAGAGCGCAAATACCTCAGTAAGGCTTGTCGAATGGTACAAGTGTGATAAGGACGGCAAAAAGTCCGGTGAACCTCTTACAGCAGAGGATATGTTCGAAAAAGATTCTTATTACCGTCTTGAAGTTACTGTAGGTCTCGCAAAAGGCTATATGGTTACCGACAGTACAGGCTTCTATATTAACGGCGGTTCTGTAAATTATTATAGCCTTCTCAGAGACAGCTATGTAGGCTACACAGGCTACAAGGTATATCACGTTGATGATATTGAGGGAACATTCAAGCTTTATCTGTATGACGGAAATCAGACAGGTGCAGCAAAGGATATTATTATTACAGACGGTCAGTACATTGCTTCCGATTCAGCAACACCTGTATCAACCAAGCCTTCAGGCGGTTATGCATACTATAAGGATGGCGTTCTGACTTTTGAGGCTTACGATAATCCAAAGGCTCATTTTGTGTTTGAAGAAGGCAATCTTGATGTTTATCTCAAGGGCAGAAACAGAATCGGTGCTATTTATAACAGTGAACATTTAGGTGAAATCAACGGTCTTGAAGCCTGTAAGGGTAATATGACAATTGATGCAGATGAAAACGGCAGTCTTACAGTTGCAAGTAATCCTCTTGATGCTTACTGCAATATTCATGTAAACACTCTGACCTTCAACGGCGGTAAGGTTACATCTTGCCTTGCAAACGGCACTTACGCCTCAGCCCTCTATGCTGAAAAGCTCATTATTGCAGACGGCTACAATGCTTATGTAGGTGAAACTGATGACTTCGATGCTTCAGAAGAGTGGGACAGCACTACATCTATCAAAGATTATGATAACGTATGGCTTGATGAGGATGTATGCAGACACAATTATGTAAAGTACGAAAAATGTGAGCCTACCTGTAAAGAAGAAGGCTGTAAGGAAACATTTGAAATCTGTGAAGATTGTTATCTTATCGTAAAGAAAGAAAACGGTGAAATCCTTACAGGTGACGAAGCAATTGAATTCTACTTTGATGTTGTAATTCCCAAGGGAGAGCACACATATCAGTTTGTTGAAAAACACCCTGCAACCTGTACTTCAGCAGGTGCAAAATCAAACTACTGGCTTTGTACAGTCTGTAGCGGAAAATTTGTAACTGATGCTAAAACGCAGATTACAATGCACGAGTTCAGTAAGAATATCTATCTTCCCAAACTATCTCATCAGCTTACAGCAGTACCCGCAAAGGCAGCAGACTGTGAAAACAACGGTAATATTGAATACTGGACATGTGAAAGCTGCGGAAAATTCTTCTCTGACGATGCGGCTGCAGCTGAAATCGGCTCTGCAGATACAGTTATTCCCGCAACAGGCCATACAGAGGAAATAATTCCCGGAAAGGCTGCAACAGAAACTGAAACAGGTCTTACAGAAGGTAAGAAGTGCTCTGTATGTAATAAGATTCTTGTTGCTCAGGAAGAAATCCCCGTAATCGAAGCAGGACATACACATACATATACTGACGTGGTAACTGCTCCTACATGTAAAGACAAAGGCTTTACAACTCACACTTGTGCTTGCGGTGATGTTATAGTTGATACATATACAGATCCTACAGATGCACATACCCCCGTTGTTGTTCCCGGCAAGGCACCCACATATCAGGATACAGGTCTTACGGACGGTGAAAAGTGTTCAGTCTGCGGTAAGATTCTCAAAGAGCAGGAAGTTATTGATAAGCTTCCCACAGACCATTCACACGAGTATACGGACACTGTTGTTGCCCCCACTTGCGGCGACAAAGGTTATACCAAGCATGTCTGTATCTGCGGTGATACAATTATTGACACTTATGTTGATCCGACAGGTGAGCACACTCCCGAAGTGATTCCCGGTAAGCCTGCCACAGAAACGGAAACGGGTCTTACAGACGGTGAGAAATGCTCGGTATGCGGTAAAATCCTTAAAGAGCAGGAAGAAATTCCCGTCCTCGGTGATGAACCTGAAATTCTTATCGGTGACGTCAATAAGGACGGAAAGATTACAGCAATGGACGCTCGTCTTGCTCTGAGAATTTCCGCAAAGATTGATACACCTGATGAGTATCAGAAAATTGCAGCAGATTATAACAAGGATACAAAAATCACAGCAATGGACGCAAGACTTATTCTCAGAAAATCAGCAAAGATTGACTGAGATAAAGAAATAAAAAAAGGATAATTATTGCACAGAACTACAAAAAGACGGCAGAGAAATCTGTCGTCTTTTATTGTTATTGCACTGATAATTCTGCATTTCTGCACTAAAGTACAATGTGCAATCTATATAATTATTATATAATATAATCAGCAAATGCTATACAGTATTTCTATATATTTCTACAAAGGAGAAAAAACCATGAAAAAGAAAATTTTATGCGGTATTCTTACCCTTATGATGGTTTTCGGCGTATTCATTTCCGTGAGTATGGTCAATGCATCGGCAGCCGGTGCAATCTACTCGGTAATTGATGAAGTCAAGACCTATCAGGTAGATACCTACGATGAACTAAAAGCGGCCCTTGAGGCAAACGAAACACAGCGAGTAATCGTTCTTACGGGTGATATTGAAGCAAACAGTACTGCAAATATCAGTATAACCCCCAATTTGTCAGGCAAAAAGATAGTTCTTGACCTTAACGGTTATGATATCCGTCTGAATTCAACTCACTATCTTTTCAGAAGCGTATTTACAATCGATCAGGCAGGTCAGTTCCACATCATCAATACAGCGTTTGATGTTGCCGGAAAAGATAATTATTCAGAAATCAGTATTGTCAGTGATTCGGGATTTGTTTTAAATATCAAAAATCCTCAGGCAGAGGTTTCTGTTATGTGCGGTATCAATCTGAAATCTGATGTTGCCGGATTGTGTATAAATGCTTGCCACCGCCTTTATATGTACGGTGTTAATATCACTGCTGACTATGAAGGTATATATTTCATTGAAAGTGAAAAGGATATTTTTGCACAGTCATATTTCTCATTTAACAATGTTGTTATAACAACAGGAAAAAGCTGTATTGACCTCAGAGGTATTCCCGAGCTTGATATCGATTCTGTTGATATCGATTTTAATCATGTGTTTCTCAACGTAACTTCTGCTGAGGCTGCAATTATATCAAAACAGACTCAGCTTGTACCCAAAGACTTCAAGCATGCAAAGTCAGCTGATCCTGTTTATACTTACAATAACGGCAATTCCACAGATCCGATTCTTTATTCAACTCTTGAAGATCTTCGTACAGACAGAAATATTGCATATTTTAACCATCCCTTTATGGCAAACGGTACACCCTGTACACATTCAAATAAGGCAGATTTCCTTGTAACAACAAGAGGTCATGTTGTACGTTGCAGTGATTGTTCCGCATATATGGAATATACAGATCACAAAGGAACAATGACTTCAACTCCTCCTTCTTCATACGGCAACGGCTATACAAGCGGTATCAACTGTGCCTGCGGTTACAAGACTTACTATCGTATCCCTTCTGTAAAACCTCCCAAATTCTTTGAAAATATTGTAGAGGTTTCAAGTTTTGAAGAAATCAAGGCAAAGGCAGAAGATGCATCTCTTACAGATGTTACGCTTGTTCTCAAGAGAGACATAACAGTCAATGATGACACAAAATCATACACAATTGTTCCCAAGGTAAGAGGCGACCTTAAAATCGACCTTAACGGCTTTAACCTTATTGTTCATTCCGATGCAACAACATATCTGTTTGATATGTCCTATGCTAAGAAGGGTGACGCAGGTACAAGACTGTGTATCACAAATACAAATCATGCAAAAGCACCGTCTCTCATATTCAATTCAAGTGCAAAAAGAAATGCAATTATTCACATTGATAATCCAGCAAACAGACTGTTTGTTGCAAACATCACACTTCAGAACGGAACAACCTCTGATACAAGTGTTGAAGCATATACACAGACAAAAAATATCTATGTTGAATCAGCATACGAAGTAGTTCTCAATTTTGTTAAACTGAGAAACTATAAAGAAAACGGTCATAATCTCTGCTTTAGTCATGAATATTCAACAGTATTCAAAGATACAACCGTAAAAATTGATGATGTTGAATTTGAAAGCAAAACATTCAACCTTTGTTTTGAACATAATATAACAGATACAACATTCAAGGCATTCGATATCGGTAATGCAAAGTTTGTTTCAGATGACAGTTATGCACCTGTTATGGTTTCTTCATCATCAACAGCAAAGCTCGGTTCAATCATCAAAGATACATTCTATATTTCAGGCGAAAACGGAACTCCCATTGACCTGAACTCAACTCTTAACACATCACTCTTTGATAAAAAATATGAATATACTGTTGAATATAACGGTATGTTTGCATGTAAACACCCGACAACTGCAATTCTGATGTATTCTAAAGATTTCCACTTCAGAGCTTGCGGAGTATGTAACTACATAACTCTTGAACAACACAAAAAGGTAGATGCGGTTCCTCCGACATCCTGTATCGGCACAGGTACGTCAGAATACATTAATTGTGACAGCTACTGCGGTTATAAGACAACACCCGAAACTACTTACGGTGAACACGATTTTGAAATCTTTGAAAAATGTGATGCAACCTGCTCGGAAAACGGTTGGACACTTACATTCAAACAGTGTAAGAACTGCGGACTTATCCGTAATGAAAATATGGAGCCTGCTCAGGAGTTCACGGGCGGTATGGCTACTGATTTCCTTAATGCAGTAAGAATTCCCAAAAAAGCAGATGCTCATAAGTTTACTGATTACGAAAAGAAGGATGCAACCTGTACCGAAGACGGTTGCAAGGAAACATTCAGCATCTGTGAATACTGTAATGAAGTTCACAAGGAAAGCGGCAACCTTACAGGTGATGAGGCTATGGAATTCTATCTTGACAGTGTGATTCCTAAGCTCGGACATAATATTGTTGCAGAACCTGCAAAATCAGCAGATTGTGAAAACGACGGTAATATTGCATATTGGGTTTGTGAACGTTGCGAAAAATATTATTCAGACGAAGCATTAACAACGGAAATTGCACTTGCAGATACTGTTATTGTAAAGACAGGTCATACAGAAGAAATAATTCCCGGCAAGGCAGCAACAGCAACGGAGACAGGTCTTACAGAAGGCAAGAAGTGTTCAGTCTGCAATAAGATTCTCAAGGAACAGGAGGTAATCCCCGTTATTCCTGCCGACCATGAGCATGCCTATGTTGCAGTTGTAACAGCCCCCACATGTACAGCCAAGGGCTATACAACATATACATGTGCATGCGGTGATACATACACAGCCGATGAAACAGAAATGGTTGCACATACTCCCGAAATTATTCCCGGCAAGGCAGCAACGGAAACTGAAACAGGTCTTACAGAGGGTGAAAAGTGTTCAGTCTGCGGAACTGTTACAAAAGAACAGGAAGTAATTCCCGTTATCCCTGCTGATCATGAACATGATTATGTTGCAGTTGTTACAGCCCCCACATGTACAGCCAAGGGCTATACAACTTATACATGTGCATGCGGTGATACTTACACAGCCGATGAAACAGAAATGGTTGCACATACTCCCGTTATCGTTCCCGGCAAACCTGCAACAACAACAGAAACAGGTCTTACAGACGGTGAGAAGTGTTCAGTCTGCGGAACTGTTACAAAAGAACAGACTGAAATCCCGAAGCTTGATGACAGTCATGAACATACTCCCGGCGAATGGGTTGTTGTTAAACCTGCAGAAGTCGGTGTTGAAGGTAAAGAACAGAAGAAGTGTACAGGTTGTGGTGAAGTTCTTGAAGAAAGAGTAATTCCTGCACTTAAAAACCCCGATGCTGACATTATGCTCGGCGATGTAAACAAGGACGGAAAAATTACAGCCGCCGATGCACGTCTTGCACTCCGTATAGCGGCTAAGATTGACACTCCCGACGATTATCAGACTGTAGCTGCAAACTATAACAAGGATGATAAAATCACAGCTGCAGATGCAAGACTTATTCTCAGAAAAGCAGCAAGAATTGACTGATAAAAGCAATTATAAACTATGTTATTAATAATGTGCAGGTAAGGAAAACCTTATCTGCACATAAACAGAATGAAAGGAGATAGGTTATGGGACTTATCAAAGCAGGAATAGGAGCAATCGGAGGCGTACTTGCCGACCAATGGAAAGAGTTTTTTACCTGTGATTCACTTGACAGCGAAACACTTATTGTAAAGGGCAGAAAAAGCGTAGGCTCCCGTTCATCAAATACAAAAGGACACGATAACGTAATTTCAAACGGATCAGGTATTATTGTCAACGAAGGTCAGTGTATGATTATCGTTGATAACGGTAAGATTGTTGAATTCTGTGCAGAAGCAGGCGAATTCACATATGATACATCATCAGAGCCCAGCCTTTTCACAGGCAAGCTCGGTGAAAGTCTTAAAGAAACATTCAAAACAGTAGGTAAAAGATTTACTTTCGGCGGTGATGCAGGCAGAGACCAGAGAGTTTATTATTTCAACACAAAGAACATAATGAACAACCTCTTCGGCACACAGACACCCATTCCCTTCAGAGTAATGATTGATCAGGCAAGGGGAATTGACTACGATGCAAGTATCCGTTGCAACGGTACATACATTTTCAAAATTTCAGACCCTCTTCTTTTCTATTCAGCAATCAGCGGTAACGTTGCAGATGAATACAGAACAGAAGAAATCACACCTCAGCTCAAATCAGACTTCCTCAAGGCACTTCTTCCCGCATTCGGAAAGATTTCAGAGCTTGGTATCAGATACAGCGCAGTACCCGCACACACAGCAGAGCTTTATGAGGCAATCAATGAAGTCCTTGCTCCCAACTGGGGTGCAATCAAAGGTCTTCAGCTCGTTGATGTAACAATCAACTCAATCTCAATGCCCAAGGAAGACGAAGATGAAATTCAGCAGCTCAAGAGAACAGTTATCATGTCAGACCCGTCAATGGGTGCAAGTTATCAGCTTACACACAATGCCGAAGCACAGAAAATTGCGGCAGGCAACACAGCAGGTGCAATGACAGGCTTTATGGGACTTGGTATGGCAGGAAATATGATGAATGGCGCTCAGGTGCAGAATCTTTATGCTATGGGTCAGCAGCAACAGCAGATGCAGCAGGCACAGGCACCCGTACAGGCTCCTGCAGACGGCTGGAAATGTTCATGCGGTGCAACAGCAACAGGTAATTTCTGTCCCAACTGCGGAAACAAGAAACCCGCTCCCGCAGAAGGCTGGACCTGTTCATGCGGAACTGTAAATCAGGGTAATTTCTGTATGAACTGCGGAAACAAGAAGCCCGTTTCAGACGAATGGACCTGCTCATGCGGAACTGTAAATAAAGGCAATTTCTGCATGAACTGCGGAAACAAAAAAGCATAAACAATAATATATATTTTGTAAAGGAGAAATAACAATGGGACTTTTTGATAAGAAATTCTGTGACATCTGCGGAGAAAAAATAGGACTTCTCGGCAACAGAAAGCTTGAAGACGGTAATATGTGTAAGGACTGTGCAAAGCTCCTTTCACCCCTTTTCAGCGACAGAAGAAGCTCAACTCTTGAAGAAATCAAACAGCAGCTCGCTTACAGAGAAGAAAACAAAGGCAGACTTGCATCATTCCGTTCAGCACTTACATTTGGTGAAGGCAGAAAAATCTACATTGATACCGCAAACGGTAATTTTGTTATTTCAAGCTCAAAGCCCGGCTCATGGTCAGACGAAAATCCCGATGTTCAGGCACTTTCAAGCATCATGAACTGCGGACTCAGAGTTGAAGAAGACAAGGATGAAATCTATACACAGGGCAAGGATGGTCAGAGAGTAAGTTATACTCCTCCCAGATATAAGTTCTACTATGATTTCTATCTTGATTTTACAGTAAACAATCCCTATTTTGATGATTTCAGCGTAAAACTCAATAACTTCCGTGTAGAGGGTATGGGTTCAATGGAATATAACAAATATCAGCAGATGGCAGTTGAAGCTATGAATTATCTGGTTCCCGGCAGAGGCGTTGTTCCCAATATGAACAATGCCGGCATGGGTGTAATGGGCATGGGTGCCGCTGCAATGGGCATGGGTGCTGTTCCCAATCAGGGTTATGCTCCTTACGGTCAGCAGCCCAATATGTATCAGCCTCAGGGTGGTTATGTACCTCAGCAGGGATATGCTCCTCAGGGCGGTTTCGCTCCCCAGCAGCCCAATATGTATCAGCCTCAGGGTGGCTATGCACCTCAGCAGGCTCCTTACGGTCAGCCTCAGCAGGGCTTTGCACCTCAGCAGAATCCTTATGCACAGCAGCCTCAGGGAGGTTTTGCTCCTCAGCAGCCTGCAATGCAGGGTTGGGTATGTCAGTTCTGCGGTGCTCAGAATGACGGCGGAGCATTCTGTCAGTCATGCGGTGCTCAGAAGGCTTAATGGCAGACTTTAAGAAAAACAGATTGATTCTGATACTGATTGTTGTCGGTGTTGTTATCGGGGTGATTGCAGTGGGTTTCTTTTCCTTCTTTAACAAAGATAAATATATTCTTGACGGCCCCGGTATGGTTTATGATGCAACTCAGGATATCTTTTACTGCTCCTATTACAACGGCGGAGGAATGGAAAATACTCATATAAGCTATGAACTCAAGGTTGATGAAAATCAGGTTGTCACAATCACTTATGAAAAACACGATGAGCAACCGATAACGAGAACTGTTTCTTATGATGCGATTGATGAAATCAGAGCAATTTATCGTGTAACAGGTGCATTGGACTGGTTTGACCTTCCCGTTGAGGATATTATTGTTGAAGATGCTCCTATAAAATCAGTAACTGTCAGATTCAGAGATAAAATTCTGAGAATAGATAACACCCATGTCCTTCCCAAAGCGGGAGAAGGGTTTATGCTTAAAATTTATAATGTTTTAAAAACATATTATGACCAAGGAGTTGAGTAAATGGCAACTTTAATGGAACAGAAATGTCCCTGTTGCGGCGGTGCCGTAAAATTTGATACAGGTTCACAGAAACTCAAATGTCCTTATTGCGATACGGAATTTGATATAGATTCTGTCCCTCAGGGTGCCGGCAATGAAACAGCAGGTACCGTTGAGCAGATAGAATGGAATTCGGAAAATAATGAATGGGCAGCGGGAGAGACTGACGGTATGAAGGTCTACGGCTGTAACTCCTGCGGCGGCGAAATCGTTGCAGACGAAACAACAGGTGCAACAAGCTGTCCTTACTGCGGAAACCCCGTTGTTATGAAAGGTCAGTTTGAAGGTGCTCTGCGTCCCAATCTCGTTATTCCGTTCAAATATGATAAGAAAGCGGCAAAGGAAGCCCTTAAAAAGCACATTTCAACAAAGAAATTTGTCCCCAAGGCATTCAAGGATGAAAATCATCTTGACGAAATAAAAGGTGTTTATGTTCCTCATTGGCTTTTTACATGCGATGCTTATGCAGAAGTTAATTTCAGTGCTGAAAAAACAAGACAGTGGGAAGACAGTGATTACAGGTATACTGAAGTTTCGGAATTCAGTGTTTTCAGAAGCGGAAATCTGAGCTTTGACAATGTCCCTGTTGACGGCTCAACAAAAATGCCCGATGACCTCATGGAGTCAATCGAGCCTTTCAATATAAATGAAGCAGTTGATTTCAATACGGCATATCTTGCAGGTTACCTTGCCGATAAATATGATGTCGGTGTTGATGAAAGTATGAACAGAGCCAACGAAAGAATCCGCCAGAGTGCCATTGATGCATTTGAAGACACTGTTTCCGGTTATGAGTCTGTCACTTCACTCGGTGCAAATATGAGCGTAATGAACGGTAATTACAAATACGCTCTTTACCCCGTATGGATACTGAAAACAAACTGGAACGGCAAGGATTATACCTTTGCAATGAACGGTCAGACAGGTAAATTTGTCGGTGATATTCCTACAGATAATGCACTTATCAAGAAACTCGGTCTTCTTATCGGCGCAGGTGTCGGTGCGGCAGCATACGGCATACTCTGGCTGCTGACATTGCTTTAAGGAGGTGCAGTAATTATGAAAAAGAGAATTATATCTGTGGTAATTGCCCTTATGATGCTTTTACCTTTCGCACTTACTGCATCTGCAAATTCTGACCATGTTTTTGATATGGGTAATCATCTTACCGAAACTGAAATGTCAGAGCTTGAGGTTTATGCACAGAATATTGAAAATAACTACGGTTATTGTGTAATGTTCGGAATTATTGACGGCCTTGACAGAGATTTGTATGAAACAACTTACGACTATGCGGAAGATGTTTATAATTCTGTCGGTGACAGAGATAACGGTATCGTTATTGTTGATAATCTCGGCGACAATGTTTATTCAGTTTATATGACAAAAGGTGCCGAAAGTCTCTTTTCTTCCGAAGAAGATACAATCTGGGATGCATATGATGCCTGCGACACATATTATGACGGTATAGTTGCTTATTACAATGCAGTAAAAGGTGTTCTTGATGCAGATGCTCCCGTTGTAAATGCTCCTGCAGAAACAACTGCTCCCGCAATCACAGAAACAACAACAGAGTTTGTACAGGTTGAAAGAACTCTGCCCCTTGTTGTTGACAATGCAGACCTTCTGACAGATGCAGAAGAAAAAGAATTTATCGATAAATTCAATGTATTTACAGAAGAATATGAAATGGAAATTGCTTTTGTTACCGTAACTTCACTTGACGGCAAAACTGCCGAGGAATATGCAGACGATTTCTATGATTATAACGGTTACGGCTACGGTGAAAATGATGACGGCTTCCTTCTTCTTTATCTTCCCGGTGAAGAAGGCGAAAGAGAGCTTTATGTAACAACTCACGGCGCGGCTGTTTACAAAATGAGCGATGATATGATAAACACAATGCTTCTTAATATGAAGGATGATATCATCAGCGGAAATTATACTGCAGCTCTTGATACATATATTGCAGAGCTTACTGAATATGTAAAGCCCGGTGTTCATTTTATCTGGCTGTTTGTGCTGATTCTTGTGGGAATGGTTGTAACACTTTTTATTCTCAACGGCATTGCAGCTGCAAACAAATCAGTACATAAGGCTTTTGATGCAAAGGTTTATGTCAGAAGCGGCAGTATGGTGATTATGAACAGTAACGATAAATTTATAAGAACTTATGTACATCAGGATGCTAAAGCCGATGAAAAGAGTGATTCAGACTCATCATCTACGCATACAAGTTCTTCGGGCAGAAGTCATGGCGGAGGCGGAATAAAATTCTGATAAAGGAGTAAAAAAGATATGGGACTTTTCGATAAATTAAAGAATACTCCTGTCGTTTCTCAGCACGAATCAGCAGGCGGAAACAAAACTCAGAGAATAGTTTTCAACACTTTGCCTGACACTTTTGAAGAGTTTGTTGCATTGCCCGAGGCAAAAATGGAAACACCCTTTGACACAGCTGCAATGACTGTTCTTGCATTCTGTTTCTATCCCGAAAATAAAGAGCTTTCACTCAGAATGCTTGATTTTCTCAAAGGTCCTCAGCCATTGTCACCTATGGATAAACAGTTTATAAGGGACCGATTTATGGATAAGGATTATGTTCCCCGTTCATATTTTGACGGTGCGACTCCTGATAATAACTATCTGCCCTCAGAGCCTTATACAATAACAGTCAGCTCAAATCCTTATTCGTATCAGAATGAAGGATACGCAACATTGTATATTAAATCAGGCGGTGCAGACAGCCCCAGAAGTGTGCAACTGCGAAAGGCAAAAGACGGCAAATGGTATTTATGGGAGCAGTTTATTCTCGTTGATATCCGTAAACCCGAAAGTATGAACCCCTGGGCATAAGACCAGTTCTATACCTGAAACTAAAAAACTTCTGTAACAGTTAATCTGTTGCAGAAGGTTTTTTTATGCTTCAGAAAGCCCTCCATACAGCCGTTTCCAACCGTTGCCGGTGGTTCTGCATCCCAATGCAGGGGGAGTGCTGGTGCTCGGTCTCGGCTGCGAAAACAACAATATTGACGAAATGAAAAAAGTCCTCGGAGAAACCGACGGGGAAAGAATAAGATTTCTGAATATTCAGGACTGCAAAGACGAGATTGCAGAGGGTGTAAAAATCATTAATGAACTCAAAGAAATCACATCCTCCGACAAACGGGTAAAGGTGCCTGTTTCTGCCCTTAAAGTCGGACTGAAATGCGGCGGCTCGGACGGATTTTCGGGTATCACTGCAAATGCAGTTGTCGGCAGAGTGACTGATAAGCTCTGCTCAATGGGTGCTTCGGCAGTCCTTACCGAAGTCCCCGAAATGTTCGGTGCCGAAACAGTTCTTTTTGAAAGATGTGTAAATAAAGATGTTTTTGATAAGAGTGTAAAACTTATCAATGATTTCAAGCAGTATTTTAAGGCTCACGGTCAGCCCGTTTCAGAAAACCCTTCACCGGGTAACAAAGAGGGCGGAATAACCACTCTTGAAGAGAAGTCTCTCGGCTGTGTGCAGAAAGGCGGAAGGGCACCTGTTGTTGATGTCCTTGATTATGGTGATACTGTCAGAAAACAAGGTCTCAGTCTTCTGAACGGTCCGGGAAATGACATCGTTTCACTTACAAATCTTACTGCTGCAGGGTGTCATATGGTGCTGTTCACCACAGGCAGAGGAACACCCCTCGGAGGTATGGTTCCTACGGTCAAAATTGCATCCAACAATGTGATAGCAGAAAAGAAAAAGCACTGGATTGATTTTTCTGCTTTCAGTGATGATAAAGACCTGAAAGCTCAGGAGCTTTTTGAACTTGTGTGCCGTGTTGCTGAGGGTGAACAGACTAAAAATGAGATTTACGGTAACCGTGAAATCGCAATTTTCAAGGACGGAGTGACCTTGTGATAAAGTGTCCGTACTTATAAAAATATGGGTGAAGATTAAAAAAGAGCCACGGAAAACCGTGACTTGACAAAACGAAAAATATAGCATATAATAAAAATGCAAGATGTTACCGATAGACGGTTATGTCCTTGCTGGAAGATTTTTAATAACCGCCAGTTTTCTCAGGACAGGGCGGTTATTTCTTTTTATGCAGAAGAATTGTAATAAACAATCCGATTATGCTGATTATTATCATAGTGAATGCGAACATTGATTCATATGTAACATACTGCATAAGCATCACCCTCCTTTCTGAGAAAGTGAGGGCAAGAAACATAACCGCCTACCGTTTAAGGTAACACCTTACAACGGATTTTATATAATTTGTGTTGAAAAATGTCAATAAAAAAGAACAGGAGCTGTTCAGTCTGTGATATAATCCCCTTAAAGTAGACACTTGAAATAACAAAAAGTTTCAAGACTACTTTAAGGGGATTTTTTATGTCAAAAATTAGTTATGAACAAAAACTATCATCAGTAAAACAATACATAAACGGAAAAATAACTCAA
>JAFUIY010000113.1 GCA_017473925.1 Clostridia bacterium
CTTCTCAGAAATCATCTGCTTCTTTATAAGAATATTTAACTTCATCAAAAATCTTTTTGCATAATAAAGCTTACCGCCGGGGATAATCCCCGGCGGTTGTCGTTACATAAGAGTGGTTCACTTTTGGGTGGTTTTTTTATCCATTGCGAAAGCAATGGCATATCATCAGCCGTCAGGCTGTATATCATCAACAACGGCATAGCCGTTGTTGTCTCTCATCACCGAAGGTGCATAAGCTTCACATCGAATATTGTTTCTTTACTTTATCTTTATAAAAAATATATTACAATATTGTTAAAAAGGTTGAAATTTACATATCAGTTTGGTATACTTTAAAAGTAAAAGTATAATTGGAGGTATACCTATGGCTAAAGCAAATGTATTTCAGGATTTTATGGACAAAGCTGCTAAGTTTCTTGCAGTAACTGTAAAAAAGATTAAAAAGATGGACAGACGCCTTCTTATAATGATCGGTGCTGCAGCAGTTCTTGTTATTGTTATTTTTGCACTTATTATTCACGGTGTAAGCTCTGATAAAAATGAGAACGAAATTCCCGACTCAAGTGCTGTCGGAAATATGCAGGAGCTTCCTTCAGAAGCACAGTCGGATGTTTTTGTTTCATCAACAAATACTTATAAGGTAAATACAGGCTCTGATGCTGACCTCAACATGAGACTTGCAGCAGACAGGGATTCCGATGTTCTCAAGAGAATTCCCAACGGAACCGAGCTTGAAGTTCTGTTCATTGATGACAGTGAAGCAGCAGCTGACGGCTATGGCTGGGGATATGTTGAATATGCCGGCGAAAGAGGCTGGGTATTCATGGAGTTTCTTAAAAAATAAAATTGTCCTTTAATCGGGAGAGATTTAAATGAGCGAAATTAATAACGGTATGGGGCAGGGTGCAGGTAATCCTGTGAATCCCGTGCCGACCAATATTAACACAAGTGCAGCACAGCAGGGGAACAACAGTGTTCCTCCGCCATCAATGCGCAGCAGAAGAACATCTGTCACGGAAAATAAAGACAGCGGCAGAAATAAGCCTGTAAAAAAGACTGAGAAAAAAGAACCTAAACCTAAGAAGAAGCGTAAGGAACACAAAATACTGAGAAGAATCGGTATTGTGATATGTTCATTCATGCTTATCGGTCTTATCTCTGTTTCATCGGTCGGTATTTTTGTGCTTAAAAATCTGTCTGATTTTGTAAACGGAGATGTCGCAATTGACCTTGATGAGTACAAGTCAAATCAGAGTCAGACAACAATCCTCTATACTGTTGACGATACAGGCAAGGAGGTTGAGCTTATAAGGCTTCACGGTGAGGAAAACCGTATCTGGGTTGACCTTGATGAAATGCCTGAAGACCTTCAGAATGCTTTTATTGCCCTTGAGGATATGCGTTTCAGAAAGCATGCGGGTGTTGACTGGAAGAGAACAATTTCAGTTGCGATTCTTCCTTCAAACAGAGGTGAAGGCGGTTCAACAATCACACAGCAGCTTATCAAGAACCTTACGGGTGAGCGTGATGTCACTTACATCAGAAAATTCCGTGAGATTCAGAATGCACTCAACCTTGAAAAGCATTATTCAAAGGAAACAATCCTTGAAGCTTACCTCAATACGCTTTATCTTGACGGCGGCTGTTACGGTGTTCAGACTGCATCGGAATACTACTTCGGCAAGGATGTCGATGACCTGACTCTTGCGGAATGTGCATGTATTGCTGCTATCACACAGGCTCCCAGAGCAAATAACCCCATCATCAATCCTGAAAAGAATGAGGAGCGCCGTAACTGGGCACTCAAATGTATGCTTGATCAGGAATTTATAACTCAGGAGGAATACGAGGAAGCTCTTGAGTATGATTTTGTTTTTACAACCGATGATGATTATGTTCCTCCCAAGGATGATGACGACGAACCCAACGATGAAATGATAGATGTCAATGAGGGTAATGTCGGTCAGACCGAAGAGGAAGAAGTACAGAGCTATTATGTTGACTATGTCATCGACAAGGTTATCAGTGACCTGATGGATGCATATTCATACTCATATAATGAGGCATGGAGACTTGTTTATTACGGCGGT
The DNA here is from genome assembly GCA_017473925.1 of Clostridia bacterium. Classification (GTDB taxonomy): domain Bacteria; phylum Bacillota; class Clostridia; order Oscillospirales; family Acutalibacteraceae; genus UBA1081. The sequence continues at coordinate 2,091 of JAFUIY010000113.1, forward strand.
CTCAAAATCCATGTCGCTGTCGATATGGAAATTCAGAATGTTCTTGAGGATGTTTATTATAACCGTAAGGGCTTCCCTGATGACAGGAATTCATACGGTGAGCTTGTCCAGTCAAGTATGGTCATTATGGACTATACGGGCAGAGTTCTCGGTATTGTAGGTCAGGCAGGTGAGAAGGAAGGGGCCCGAAGCCTGAATATTGCAACGGATTCAAGAAGACAGCCCGGTTCGTCAATCAAACCGTTGAGCGTTTATGCTCCTGCAATTGACAGTAACATGTATACATGGTCATCAATGATTCTCAACTACGGTATCATGCTCGACGGTGAGAGATGGCCTTACAACTACGGCGGTGACCCCGGTGCCCCCGGATATTATGAAACAATCCAGCAGGCTATTGCACCTTCACATAATACTGTTCCCGCACAGCTTGTTGAAGCAATGGGCATTGATACCTGCTATAATTTCCTCAGAGACAGATTCAAGTTTACCTGTCTTGAAGAAACTGACCACACATATTCTTCAATGGCAGTAGGCGGTATGACTCACGGTGTTTACGGTATTGAAATGTGTGCAGCTTACTCCACATTCGGTAACGGCGGTATATATTATGAACCCTACTGTTACTTTACAGTTACCAACAGCTCAGGCTCGGTTGTTTATCTTACACACAATGACTCAGGTGAACAGGTTATTGACAGAAGCACTGCGGATGTTATGAACAAGCTTCTCCAGACAGTTGCAACTTCAGGTGTCGGTACTGCAAGAAATTACAGAATATCAGGCTTTGATATGTTTGCAAAAACAGGTACAACATCAGACGAAAAGGACCGTTGGTTCATCGGCGGTACACCATATTATGTCTGCAGTGTATGGATGGGCTACGCACAGCATGCTGAAGAGCTTGATTTCTACACAAACTACTGCGGCGACCTCTATCAGAATGTAATGAATGAGATTCATAAGGATCTTCCCGCAAAGGATTTTGAATTCAGCGATGAGATAGAATCACATTATTATTGCAGCCGTTCAGGTCAGCTTGCAGGCTCGGGATGTCCCGTAGGAGGTCTCGGCTGGTATAAGTCAGAGGCTGTACCTGCAAGATGTTCAGGATGTTACGGCTATTCAGCTCCCTCGCAGGGCTCAGGTGATGATGCAGGCGGAGATGACGGCGGTGAAGCCGGCGGCGGTGCAGATGCACCTGCAGCAGATACTCCTGCGGAAGCTCCGGAGGGCGAATAATGATTATTATGGCTGTCGATTACGGTGATGTCCGTACAGGGCTTGCTGTCTGCGACAAAAACGAAATCCTTGCTTCACCTGTTGCCGTTATTACCGAAAGCGACAGGGAGAGGCTGATTGACAAAATCATTGATTATGCCCGTGAAAGACGAGCTGAAGCCTTTGTTGTTGGTCTTCCCAAAAACATGGACGGCTCAGAGGGCTTCAGGGCAGAAGCCTGCCGTGAATTTGCAGGAATGCTTGCAGAAAAATCAGGTCTTGATATGCAGATGTATGATGAAAGACTCACAACAGTTTCTGCTCATAATGCACTCAATGCAACGAATACAAGGGGCAAAAAACGCAAGGCTGTTGTCGATGCCGTCTCTGCAGTTATGATTCTTGAGGATTATATGTCTTTCAGAAAACGATGATATAATAAAACGGAGTGTACAGACTGTACGCTCCGTTATTTTGTGTGTTGAAAATCATTTTTGTCGGGCACAGGGGCTGCCATTGGCAGTCCGTCGTAATACAAACATATTTCGTAGGGCGGCTTGCCCTCAAGCCGCCGATTTGTCGAAGACAAATTGGAAATCTTTGATTTCCACTATCAGATAAATCTAAATATTGAGTTTATTGCAATAGAA
>JAFUIY010000008.1 GCA_017473925.1 Clostridia bacterium
AGCTGTAAAGTTATAGATACAAATCCACAGTGCTTGTCTTTATTATATCGCAGATAACTATTCCTGCAAATACAATAACTTTTTAAGAAAGGAGACATAATTAAAAACCACCCCCTTTGAGATGGTTTTAATTATACGTGAGTTATGAAAATCGGAAACACAATCAGAGAACTCAGAAAAGATAAAAAGCTTACACAGGAGCAGCTGGCTGAAAAACTGCATTTATCCTTTCAGGCTGTCAGCAAATGGGAAAATAATATTTCTTTACCTGATATATCCGTAATACCGTCACTTGCCTCTGTTTTAGGTGTGTCTGTTGACAGATTGTTTTCAGAGGATATAAAAGAAATTGATGAGGATATTTCCGGAATATGCGAGAATGCATATGAATTCCGTGAAACCGATCCCGATAAATCAAGAAAAATTCTTGAAAAAGGACTTGAAAAGTACCCTGAAAATGATATTCTCCTGAATAATCTGCTTTATACGGTGAATTACAGCGAAAATCCCGATGAAACAATCAGGATTGCAAGCAAGCTGATTGACAGAACTGATATGAGCGATGTCAGATATGATGCACTGCGTTTCCTTGCTTATGCTTTTAATGCAAAAGGCGATAAGGAGAGTGCTGTCAATGCCCTTGAACAGATTCCAGAAATTTATTTTACAAAATTATCGGAATTGTCATTCATTCTGAACGGAGAAGAAAAATATAAAGCAGCAGAAAAACAGAAATGGATATCCTTTGAAATACTGCTTCAGATGCTGTGGAAAATAGCAGAGTATTATGAAGAAAAAGGTGAAACGGGAAAAGCGATTTCAGAAACAGAAAAAGCACTGTCGTTTATAGAGGTTCTGAAGAATGAAGAAAAAATTGATAATTTCCACGGCTACAAAGAATTTTTTACAAAGCATATAAACAGAATGAAGAAAATCGCAGATTAATTTCTGTCAATTTATAAATTTTTTAAATTGTCCGATAAATTACTTGTTCTTACACGCAAACAGGTGTATAATCATTGCAGGTTCATAGAACCACAATAAAAAAAGTGAGGAAAACGGTATGAAAAAAATTGCAGCAATTCTGATGGTAATCATCACACTTGTTTCTGTGCTTTGTGCATGCGGAGATTCAGGTAACAAAAACAATAATTCTGTTGTAAACACAACAGAAGCAGTAGAAGAGCAGGCAGCTGACTCAACAGATAATATCAAAATTGACGGTCTGTTTGTTGATGAATCATATGTAGTTGAAGAAGGTTCATCACTCAAGCTTCTTTATCTTTTCTATACACTTACTGCAACAGATGCAAATCTTGAAATTGACAGTAAATATACATATATGACAATTGGTGCTAATAAGTATGAATCAGGTCATATTCCCGGTGTTGCCAAAAATATGTCAAGTTATGTTTATACAAGCTATATTGAAGATGTATATGTCGGTGAATCTCTTAAAGTTGTGGCTACATTTAAGGTTCCTGCAGCAGATCTTGCTCCCGGCAAGACTATTGCTCTTGAGGATTCGCAGCTTCCGAATGAAGAAAAGCTTGAATTGATAACAGATTCAATCCAGTTCAAGGCGAATACTGAAGAAATTGCAAAGGTTGTTGATCCTGAAGGTTATGCTGCTGAGCAGGGTAAACTTCAGCCTGCTGATGATGAAAGAAAATCTGCTGTTGTTAACGAAGTGAATGGTTACGAATGGAGTTTCTATGTTAACAGTACATCTTACAAGATTTCATTTACCGGAAATGGTTTTACACTGACAACAGCTTTTGGTTCAAACAGTGGTACATATGAAGTGCTTAACGGATACATTGTATGTACATATCCCAACGGTAATTCTGTAAAAATTCCTTATGAAATAGTCGACGGTGAAGTTGATATTGACTTTGTAGCTGGCTTTGATGTAAAAGAAGGCTAATATGATTAAAACGGGGTTTTAGCTTACCCCGTTTTTTTATTTGAAAGATTCTTTTAATTTGTTGCAATTTGCATTTTTTAATAGTATAATAAATTGATAAATTAAAGGATGTGTTTCAGATGAAACGAGAAGTTGAAAAAATACTCGGTCTTGTTCAGAAGCCTGCCCGTTACACAGGCGGTGAACTGAATGAAGTCATTAAAAATAAAGATGATGTTGATTTGCGTTATGCATTCTGTTTCCCCGATACTTATGAAATCGGCATGTCCCAACTCGGCATGAAGATTTTGTATTCTCTTATCAATGCAAGGGAAGATGCATGGTGTGAGCGTGTGTTTGCGCCCGATGTTGATATGGAAGAAATTATGCGTGAGCGTAATATTCCTCTCTTTGCCCTTGAAAGCGGTGACTACATAAAGGATTTTGATGCAATCGGTTTTACTCTTCAGTATGAGCTGTGTTATACCAATGTTCTTAATCTTCTTGACCTTGCAGGTCTGCCCGTGCTTTCAAAGGACAGAACATCTCTTACTCCGATTATAATGGCAGGCGGTGCCTGTGCATGCAATCCCGAACCGATTTCCGATTTCGTTGACCTTTTTCAGCTCGGTGACGGTGAGGAAATGATGAACGATGTGCTCGACCTTCTCAAAGACTGCAAAAAGAACGGTGAAAGCAAAGAGGAATTCCTTAAAAAAGCATCACAGATTCAGGGTATCTATGTGCCCTCTCTCTATGATGTCGAATATAACGATGACGGCACCGTAAAGTGTGTCACTCCCAAGGAAAATGCACCTGCAAAGGTAACTAAAAGGATTATCAGTGATATGGATAATGTTTTTTATCCCGATAAATTCGTTGTGCCTTTTATTGATGTTGTTCACGACAGGGTAGTGACAGAGATTTTCAGAGGCTGTACAAGAGGCTGCCGTTTCTGTCAGGCTTGTTTCCTGAATCGTCCCATAAGAGAAAAATCAGTCGATGTTATCAATGAAGACTGCAAGAAGCTTTGTGCATCATCGGGTTATGATGAAATTTCTCTCTGCTCACTTTCAAGCAGTGACTATTCACATCTTCCCGAGCTTTTAGGGGAGCTTCTGAGCTGGTGTACAGACGATAAAATCAATGTTGCTCTTCCGTCTTTGCGTGTTGACAATTTCCCCGAAGAGCTTGTAAAAAAACTTAACGAAGTCAGACGAAGCGGTCTTACATTTGCTCCCGAGGCAGGTACACAGAGACTCCGTGATGTTATAAATAAGAATGTTACGGAAGCAGAAGTCCTTGAAACATCAAAAAAAGCATTTTCAGGCGGCTGGTGTGCAGTAAAGCTTTATTTTATGCTCGGTCTTCCTACGGAAACTATGGAAGATGTTGAGGGTATTGCTCAGCTTGCACAGAAGGTTGTCAATGCTTTCTATTATAACCCCGATAAGCCCAAGGGTAAGGGCGTAAATGTAAGTGTAAGTGCCTCTTCTTTTGTTCCGAAGCCTTTCACTCCTTTCCAGTGGGAAGCACAGGATACTCCCGAAATGCTCGAAGCAAAACAGGAGCATCTGAAAGAGAGTGTCACAACAAAGAAAGTTACTCTCAAATTCCATAAAATTCCTATCAGCTTCCTTGAGGGTGTGCTTGCAAGAGGTGACAGAAAACTCGGTGAAGTCATCCTTAGAGCATGGCAGAAGGGCTGTAAGTTTGACTCATGGGATGACCACTATAAATTCGATACATGGATGGAAACATTCGAGGAGTGCGGAATTGATCCCCGTTTCTATGCATCAAGAAAGCGTGAATTTACTGAGGTTCTTCCTTGGGACCATCTCGATTACGGTATCAGAAGAGAATTCCTTGAAAATGAATGTAAAAAGGCTTATGAGGGTGTGACAACTGCTCAGTGCCGTGAAAACTGTGCCGCATGCGGTGCAAATAAGCTTAACGGAGGTAAATGCGATGCGCTTGGTAAGAATATGGTTCAGTAAGCAGGGCAGAATCAAGTATGTTTCACATCTTGATATCATGCGTTGTATGACAAGAGCCGTCAGACGTGCAGACATTCCTCTTTGGTATACGGAGGGCTTCAATCCTCATCCCTATCTCAACTTTTTACAGCCGATGCCTTTAGGTGTTGAGGGGCTTAATGAACCTCTCGATATCAGAATTGAGGGCGAAATCTCAGATAAAGAGATCATGGATAAGCTCAATGCTGTTCTTCCTGTCGGTATAAAGGTAACAAAGGTCACTCAGCCTTATATGAAATCAAACGACCTTGCCTTTGCTGAGTATGAGATTTATTTAGAGAAAGAAGAAAATCTTACGGATAAGCTCACAAAAGCAATGGATTCGGGTGTTCTTTCCTGTGAAAAAATGGGTAAGGTCAACGGCAGAAAGAGAGTAAAGGAAGTCAATGTTTCCGAGAATATAAAGAAGTATTCTCTGTGTGAAAATGATGATGCGGTTGTTATGAATGTTGTGCTTCCCGGCGGTAACACAAAAAATGTCAATCCCATGAATCTTCTTGATGCACTGAACAGATATCTTGAAACAGACATTGTGCCTCTTAATATCGTAAGACTGGGGCTTCTTGACGAAAAACTTATACCATTTGAATAAATAAACGCCTCAAAAAAAGTTGTTAATAGTAATAAAAAACTATTGCATTCCTGATTCTGTTGTGATATTATATATAAGCGTTCGTTTGCGTTTAGAGATTAAAACCACTAAACGGCGATTAATGCACAGCGTACATTAAAGCGGTCGGTCCTCTGGCAGTGTTGCGTAAGAACGGCTGAAAAAATCAGGAGGTAAAATTATGGACGCACTTAAACTCATTGCTCAGGACAGCATCAAAGCTGACGCACCTCAGTTCAAGGTTGGTGACACTGTAAAGGTTCACGTTAAAATCCGTGAGGGCGAAAAAGAACGTATTCAGGTTTTCGAGGGTACTGTTATTGCTCGTAAGGGCAGCGGTGTAGCTCAGACATTCACAGTAAGACGTGTTTCTTACGGTGTTGGTGTTGAAAGAGTATTCCCCGTTCACTCACCCAACGTTGCTAAGGTTGAAACTGTCAGAACAGGTAAGGTTCGCAGAGCTAAGCTCTACTACCTTCGTGACAGAGTCGGTAAGGCAGCTAAGGTCAAGGAACAGATCAGATAAGTTTTTTCCGGGCAAAAGGGGCAGTTATGTCCCTTTTTTTGCTTTAATTTTATTGTTTTTAATATTCCGGTTGGTGAGCATGTGACAGACAGACAAAACGGATACATATATTATGATTATAATACAAAAAGTGAATCACAGAAAATTGCAGCCACTGCATGGAGCTCCGTTTTCCATTGGGTAAGCGGAATCGTTGCGGTGTTGTCATTATTTTTTCTTGTTGTGACATTCTTTTTCCGTCCCGTTACTGTTGCAGGTCCCTCAATGGAGCCTACACTTCATAACGGAGACCGTCTGTTTGTTTATTCTCTCGGCTATACACCGTGTCATGGCGATATTGTAGTCATCGGCACTCCCGACAATTCACTTGAACCTATCATAAAGCGTATCATTGCAACGGAAAATCAGACTGTTGACATTGATTACATAAAAGAAGAGGTTTATGTTGACGGTATAAAGATAGAGGAAGACTATATCAAGGGTATGACTAAAGCAGCCATAAATGAAATAGAGTATCCGTATACAGTTCCCGAGGGTCATGTCTTTGTTATGGGTGATTACCGTGATGAATCCCGTGACAGCAGATGCAAAACAGTAGGTGCAATTGATGAGGACAGAATCGTCGGCAAGGCTGTTCTGAGGTTTTATCCTTTCTCATCGTTCAATGTAATTATTCATAAGGAGGCAGAATAATGAAAAATAAAATTGTTTCAGGCATATTTGAGCTTATATCTCTTGTGATTTCTGCAGTTATTGTTCTTTCATTTCTGTTTTCCTTCGGTCTGAGAATTGCTACTGTAGACGGTACTTCAATGGTTCCCACACTGCAGCATCAGGACAAGCTTTTTGTCTCCGTGGTTCATTCAGATTATGAATATAAGGATATAGTTATTGTCGTTGAACCCAATGAGCTTCTTTACGAGCCTCTTGTCAAGCGTGTTATTGCAACAGAAGGCCAGTGGGTGGATGTCCGTTATGATGAAGGACTTGTATATGTGGGCGACACAAAAGATACAATGGTTCCTCTCGATGAACCATACACTGCAGAGCCTACGGAAGACAAGCCTTATGAAGATATGAATGAATACCCCATACAGGTTCCTGAAGGACAGTATTTCTGCATGGGTGATAACAGGAATCATTCAACAGACAGCCGTTCATACCGTGTCGGATTTGTTGAAGAGGATTACATTCTCGGCAAGGCATTTCTCCGTATAATGCCTTTCGGTGATTTTGATATATATAACTGATGGTGATAATTTATGAAATCTGTTTATGATAAGCTTGCATCAACCGTATTTGAACTGGCTTCTGTCATTGTTTCTGCCGTTGTTGCAATTGTTCTGATTTTTTCTTTCGCAGTAAGGCTTGTCGGTGTCAGCGGAAGCTCCATGGTTCCCACACTTCGTAATGAAGACTGGCTTATTACTGCAACTGCAGTCAGAGATTATAATTATAAGGATATCGTAATTGTTGTTCAGCCCGGTGCTCTCAATGAGCCTCTTGTCAAGCGTGTTATTGCAACTGAAGGTCAGTGGGTTGATGTTGATTACATCAACGGTGTTGTCAGAGTCGGTGATACACCTGATACAATGGCGGAACTCGATGAGCCTTATATTTATGAGCCTGCAACCGTTCATCATTTTTCCGATGAGCATGTCTATCCCGTGCAGGTTCCCGAGGGACATCTGTTTGTAATGGGTGATAACAGAAATAATTCCACAGACAGCCGTTCTTCACTTGTCGGCTTTATCAATGAGCAGTATGTTCTCGGTAAGGCAATGTGCAGACTTATTTCCGGCGAAACAGGCTTTGATACAGATAAATTTAAAATTTACGAATGACAGGGGCTGATTTCAGCCCTTGTTTTTGGAAGGTGAGATGAATGGCAGATTCCGTAAAGCAGCAGGTTCAATGGTTCCCGGGCCATATGGCAAAAACAAGAAGGCTTATAAAGGAACAACTGAAGCAGGTTGATGCTGTAACAATGCTTCTTGATGCAAGAATTCCTGAAAGCAGTAAGAATCCCGAAATAGATGAGCTTATTCAGGGTAAACCTACAATTATTCTTTTTAATAAGGCAGACCTTGCAGACTCCAATGCCACAAAGCAGTGGATAGATTACTATGCAAAAAAAGGTGCAGCTTCGCTTGAGGTTGACTGCAGAACGGGAAAAGGGCTGAATAAATTCCGTCCCCTTGTAAGGGAAGTCCTTGCAGATACAATCAAACGTAATGAAGAAAAGGGAATGCCCGGTAAAACTCTCAGAATTATGGTTGTCGGTATTCCCAATACAGGTAAATCTTCATTTATCAATAAAATGGGTGCAGGCGGCAAAGCAAAGGTTGAGGACAGAGCAGGTGTAACAAGAAACAATCAGTGGTTTGTTATCGGCGGCGGTATTGAAATGCTTGATACTCCCGGTGTTCTCTGGCCCAAATTTGAAGACCCCGAGGTGGGTGACAAGCTTGCATTCACAGGCGGAGTAAAAGACCAGATACTTGATATTGAAACACTTGCCGTAAGATTCCTGCAGGTAATGAAGGATAATTATCCCGACAGACTCAGGGAGAGATACAAAATCGATGATTTTGAGGAGCTTGAAGCATGGGAAATCCTCGAGCTTATCGGCAAAAAGCGTGGCATGATGATAAGAGGCGGCGAAATTGACACAATGCGTGCTTCCGTTGCCGTGCTTGATGAATACCGTGGCGGAAAGCTCGGAAGAATGACACTTGAATGGGTGAATAAAAATGACTTATGAATTTGAACACAAGGCTCATGAAGAGGGGTTTGCTGTAGTCTGTGGCGTTGATGAAGCAGGCAGAGGCCCCCTTGCAGGACCTGTTTATGCGGCAGCTGTTATACTTCCCGACGGTCTTGAAGACATGGGCATCAATGACTCAAAGAAAATGAGCGAAAAGAAAAGGGAAGCCCTTTTTGATATTATAATTGAAAATGCAACAGCTTACGGCATAGGCTTTGCAACCGAAACGGAAATTGACGAAATCAACATTCTTAATGCAACCTTTCTTGCAATGAGAAGAGCTGTTGAAGCTATGGGCGTAAAGCCCGACCTTGTACTTGTTGACGGTAACAGAAAACCGAATACAGGCTATGAAGAAATGACTCTCGTAAAAGGTGATGCAAAGTCAATATCCATTTCAGCGGCTTCAATCCTTGCAAAGGTCAGCCGTGACAGATATATGAAGGACCTTGCAGAAAGACATCCCGAGTATAAATTTGAACAGCATAAGGGCTACGGCACAAAGCTGCATTATGAAATGATTGAACAGTACGGTATTCTGCCCGACCACCGCCGTTCATTCCTTAAAAAGATTCTTGAAAAATGATTACCGAATCTAAGAAAACAGGTCTCTGGGGTGAAATATATGCTGCAAGGTATCTCAGACAGAAGGGATACAGTATAAAATCATCCAATTACCGTCTTTCAGGCGGTGAAATAGATATCATTGCCGAAAAGGATGATGTCTTCTGTTTTGTCGAAGTCAAAACAAGAAGCGTCGGTGCTTATTTTTCTCCAGGCGAAGCTGTTGATTATCACAAGGAAAACAATATAAAAAATGCTGCGGCTGCTTATACGGCAAGGTATAAAATTGATAAAGACATAAGATTTGATATTATTGAAATCATTCTTGATAATGAAAATTATAAGCTTAAGCATACGGAAAATGCTTTCTGAGGTTTAATTATGCGATTTTTTGATTTACATTGTGACACTATAACGGAGCTTCATAAAAGAAAGGGAAGCCTTGCGAAGAATGACGGACACATTTCCCTTGACAGAGCTTCATATTTAACGGAATATGTTCAGGATTATGCAATTTTCATTCCCGATGAATACAGAGGTAAAGCGGCTGTTGATTATTTTGACAGTGTATATGCTTATTATAAAAATGAAATGAGCATAAACGGTATAAGTGAATATGCCGACAGAAAAAATACAAGATTTAAATCGATTCTTTCTGTTGAAGGCGGAGCAGGTTTGGGAGGCACAATTGACGGACTTCATCATCTTGCAGACTGCTGTGTAAAGCTTATTACTATTACATGGAACGGCAGAAATGAGCTTGCAAGCGGTTGCTTTGATGAAGAGGATATCGGTCTGACTTTTTTCGGAAAAGAAGCGATTAAGGAAATGGAAAAGCTCCGAATTGCCGCTGATGTTTCGCATCTTTCGGTAAAAGGCTTTTATGACCTTGCCGATATTGCAGAAAAGCCCTTTATGGCTTCACATTCATGCATTGATATAGTTGATAATTACAAGGCAAAGCACAGGAATCTTACAAAAGAACAGGTTAAGATTATTGCTGAACATAAAGGTGTTATAGGCATCAACCTCTGGGAAAAGCTTCTCGGTAACGAAGATAATTCTTCTGCTGCCGTACTCCGTCATATGAGTGAAATTATTGATGTCGGCGGAGAAGATATTGTCGCAATGGGAACTGACTTTGACGGCTGTGACATCAACCCTGACCTTGCAGGAATTGAAAAGATTCAGTCGCTTCATGACTATCTTTCTCGTCACGGTTTTGATGAAAAACTTCTTGATAAGATATTTTTCTCCAATGCAGACAGATTTTTTACTAATCTTCTATTTACAAAATAATATAGTTCTGTTATACTATAATGTGATTTTTATGAATTGAAAGGATGTAATCCGAATGTTTTATACATCAACAAGAGATAAATCTCTTAAAGTGACTTCAGCCGAAGCTATCACAAAGGGCATTTCAGAGGAAGGCGGTCTTTTTGTACCCTGCGAAATTCCTCAGATTGACCTTGATTTTATCGCTTCAATGAAGGACAAGTCATATATTGAAAGAGCAAAGAAGGTTCTTGCACTTTATCTTACAGACTTCACTGCAGATGAAATCGCAGCATTTGTTGAGGGTGCTTACAAAGAGGGTAAATTCTCAAGTGATGAGGTAGCTCCCGTTGTAAATCTTCATGACAATGTGAATATTCTTGAGCTCTGGCACGGTCCCACATGTGCATTCAAGGATATGGCTCTTCAGCTTCTTCCTTATCTTCTTATCGGCTCATCAAAGAAGACTCTCAAGGATAAGGAAATCGTTATTCTTGTTGCAACATCAGGCGACACAGGCAAGGCTGCACTTGAAGGCTTCAAGGATGTTGATTCAACAAAAATTCTTGTTTTCTATCCCAACGACGGTGTAAGCCCCATGCAGAAGCGTCAGATGTGCACTCAGGAGGGCAACAATGTCGGTGTCTGTGCTATCAACGGCAACTTTGACGATGCCCAGACAGGCGTAAAGACTATCTTTACAGATGCTCAGATCAAGGAAGTTTTTGCAAAGAATAACCTTGTATTCTCATCAGCTAACTCAATCAACTGGGGCAGACTTGTTCCTCAGATTGTTTACTATTTCTCTGCATACTGCGATATGTTAAAGCAGGGCAAAATCAACCTCGGTGACAAAATCAATGTTGTTGTTCCCACAGGTAACTTCGGCAACATCCTTGCTGCTAACTATGCAATGAAAATGGGGCTTCCCATAGGTAAGCTTATCTGTGCTTCAAATGCAAACAATGTTCTTACAGATTTCATCACAACAGGTAAGTACGACAGAAACAGAAGCTTCTTTGCTACTATTTCTCCCTCAATGGATATCCTTATTTCTTCAAACCTTGAAAGACTTATGTTCACTCTTCACGGTGAGGACGATGCAGCTGTCAGGGAGCTTTACGGTTCACTCAAGGATAACGGCACATTTGAAGTTTCAGAAGAGGTTCTTGCAAAAATCAAGGCTCTTTATTCTGCAGGCTGCTGTGACGATGAAGAAACAAAGGCTACAATCAAAGAAGTATATGATACATACAACTATCTTTGCGATACACATACTGCAGTTGCTGTAAAGGTATGTGAAGACTACCGTAAGGAAACAGGCGATATGACACCCGTTGTTGTTGCATCAACAGCAAGCCCCTATAAGTTCTGTGCAAGCGTTCTCACAGCCCTTGAAGGCAGTGCTGACGGTGACGAATTCTCAATGCTTACACAGCTTGAAGAAAAGACAGGTGTTATCGCACCCGAACAGCTCAGAGGTCTTGAGAACAAAGAAGTCCGTTTCAATAATGTATGTGAAAAAGATGCAGACAGCATGAGAAAGGTCTGCTTCGATATGCTCGGCATTGAATAATTTGCAATTGGAAATTTGCAATTCGCAATTCAGGAAAAGGCTACGCCTTTTGAACCATTATAATGGGGCAAGGGGTGAAACTCCTTCATAAATTGCACATTGATAATTGCGCATTGATAATTAAAAAAATGAGGACGGTCTGTGCCGTCCTCTCAGTTTATCAGCCGTTCATTGTCTTGTTGTCATTCATTCTGAATGTTTCGCAGGCTGTTTCACCGCATTTGCATGCTGTAGGATTACCTACTGTGATGCAGTCAGCAGTGCAGTGGTTCTGTGTTGTGTGATATACGCAGTTCTTTACTTCGCACTTGATTTTGTTTTCCATTTTTATCACCTTTGATAATTTATTGTGAGAATTATCTCGTATATAGTATTTACGGAACAGTCACTATTATTTTTACCATTTTTTACTATTTAAGGAGGCGGCATAATGAATCTTTTCGGCATCGGAGACACACATCTTACATTCGGCAAAAACAAGCCCATGGATATATTCAAGGGCTGGGATAACTATGTTGAAAGACTCGAAAAGCAATGGCGTGCTGTCGTTACTCCTGAGGATACAGTCGTAATAAACGGAGATATCTCATGGTCAATGAAGCTCAGTGAATGCTATGAGGATTTTAAGTTTCTTCATGAGCTTCCCGGCAGAAAAATTATCATGAAGGGAAATCACGATTACTGGTGGACAACACTTAATAAAATGAATAATTATCTTAAAGAGAATGAATTTGACACAATTGACATTCTTTTCAATAATTCTTTCAGTTTCGGGGATTATGCTGTGTGCGGAACACGTGGCTGGTTCTATGATTCACCTGAGAGTGACAACAAGGTAATTCTTCGTGAAAGACAGCGTCTTATCCGTTCAATTGAAGCAGGTCTTGAACAGGGTAAGGAGCCGATTGTTTTTCTTCATTATCCTCCTGTTTTTGATGACAGAGTATGCGAAGAAATATATTCCGTACTGACAGAGTATGAAATAAAGCGTTGCTATTTCGGACACATTCACGGTGAAAAGACAGGGAAGTATGATCATTTTGAAAGAGACAACATAAAGTTTTCGCTGATTTCCTGCGATTGGCTTAAGTTTTGTCCAAAATTAATAGAAAAAGCCTGAAAAACCTTAACAAATTTTCCATATTTTTTTAAATAATAGTGGAAATTATTTTTATAATTTGTTATAATACAAAAGTTGAAATATATCATCTCATATTAATATGAGAACGGAGGAAAATTTAAATGAGTTTAAAATCATGCGAAAAAACCGGTACAAATGAAGTAACACTTGAGCTTTCAATCAGCGCTGAAGCATTTGCTGACGCTAACAACAAGGCTTACAACAAGGTTAAGAAGAGCATTAATGTTCCCGGTTTCAGAAAGGGTAAGGCTCCCAAAGCTTTTATTGAAAAGTTCTACGGCGAAGGCGTATTCTACGATGATGCACTTGAAATCGCATTCCCCGAAGCATACGAAGCAGCTGTTGAAGAAGCAGGTATTGACCCTGTTGACAACCCCTTTGCATTTGACATCAAGTCAATCGGCAAGGAAGGTGTTGAGCTTTCATGCAAGGTTACAGTAAAGCCCGAAATCGAGCTTGGTGAATATAAGGGCCTCAAGGCTGAAAAGGAAGCTGTAGCTGTTACAGCTGAAGAAGTTGAAGCAGAGCTTCAGAAGAAGCTTGAAGACTGTGCAAGAATCGTTGATGTTGATGACAGAGCAGTTGCTGACGGCGATATCGTTACAATCGACTACGAAGGCTTCAATGACGGCGTTGCATTCGACGGCGGTAAGGCTGAAGAATTTGACCTTACAATCGGCAGCGGTCAGTTCATCCCCGGTTTTGAAGAGAAGATTATCGGTCACACAATCGGTGAAGAATTCGATATCGATGTTACATTCCCCGAAGAATATCATGCAGAAGACCTTGCAGGCAAGCCCGTTGTTTTCAAAATCAAGCTTCACGGCATCAAGGTTAAGGAGCTTCCCGAGCTTGATGATGAGTTTGCAAAGGATGTCAGCGAATTCGACACACTTGCAGAGCTCAGGGCTGACCTTGAAAAGAACATGACAGAAGCTAAGCAGGCAAATGCTGACAAGGCTTTTGAGTCAAAGCTTCTCGACCTCGTTGTTGAAGCTGTAAGCGGTGAAATTCCCGAATGTATGATTGAAAAAGGCATTGATGACATGATCAGCGATATGGATTACAGACTCCGTATGCAGGGCCTTGATTTCAAGACATACATGACATACATCGGTATGGATGAAAAGACAGTCAGAGAGCAGTACAGAGCTCAGGCTGAAAAAGATGTCAAGCTCATGCTTGCTCTTGAAAAGATTGTGGCTAACGAAGGTCTTGAAGCATCAGAAGAAGATATCAATGAGCTTTATCAGAAGTATGCTGATGCTTACGGTATGGAGCTTGACCAGATCAAGGCTGCTATCCCCGAGAAGACAGCTAAGGGCGACATCGTAAACAAGAAGGCTATTGACTTCATCGTTGCTAATGCAAAGGCTGCAAAGCCCAGAAAGACAGCAGCTAAGAAGACAACAACAAAGAAGACAACAAAGAAAGCAGAAGCTGCTGAAGATGCTCCCGCAGAAGAATCAGCAGAATAATTCTGAATAAATTTCTTTAAACCGAACTATAATTTAAGAGTCCAAGGAGGTTATTATTATGGCATTGGTACCTACCGTCATTGAACAGACAAACAGAGGCGAAAGAGCTTATGATATTTACTCACGCCTTCTCAATGACAGAATTATCGTTCTCTCAGATGAAGTTAATGATGCAACGGCAAGCCTTGTTGTAGCACAGCTTCTCTTCCTTGAAAGTCAGGATGCTGATAAGGACATCAGTCTTTATATCAACAGTCCCGGCGGCTCTGTTTCTGCAGGTATGGCTATCTACGATACTATGCAGTATATTAAATGTGATGTATCAACAATCTGCATGGGTATGGCTGCTTCAATGGGTGCATTCCTTCTTTCAAGCGGTGCAAAGGGCAAGAGATATGCTCTCCCCAACAGCCTTATCATGATTCATCAGCCCTTAGGCGGTGCAAAGGGTCAGGCAACAGATATTGAAATCGTTGCAAAGCAGATTCTCAAGACAAAGGAAAATCTCAACAGAATTCTTGCTGAAAACACAGGCAAGCCCATTGAACAGATTTACCTTGACACTGAGCGTGACAATTACATGAATGCTCAGGAAGCTCTTGAGTACGGTCTTGTTGATAAGGTTATCACACACAGATAAAATCAGAACGGGCAAATCAGTCGGTTTGCCCGTTAGTTTTCATTAAGGAGTTGAATTATCATTGGCTAAAAATGACGATTCAAAAACAGTTCGTTGTTCCTTCTGCGGTAAATCGCAGGATATGGTAAGAAAGCTCATTGCAGGCCCCAACAATGTTTACATCTGCGATGAATGTACCGGGCTGTGTCTTTCAATAATTGAAGAAGAGGATTATTATTCACAGCCGACAAAAAAAGGTGCAAAGGGTGTTTCTAAGAGAAATCTCCCTAAGCCTGCAGAAATCAAGGCTAAGCTTGATGAATATGTAATCGGTCAGGACAGTGCAAAAACAGCTCTTTCCGTTGCAGTTTACAATCATTATAAACGTATCTATTTCGGTCAGGACTGTGATGTTGATATACAGAAGAGCAATGTTCTTCTGCTCGGTCCCACAGGTGTCGGCAAGACAATGCTTGCCCAGACACTTGCAAAGATAATTGATGTTCCCTTTGCCATTGCCGATGCAACTACACTCACAGAGGCAGGTTATGTCGGTGAAGATGTTGAGAATATTCTTCTCCGTCTTATTCAGGCAGCTGATTTCGATATAGAAAAGGCTGAAAGAGGCATTATCTATGTCGATGAAATTGATAAGATTTCACGCCGTTCCGAAAATCCCTCAATCACAAGGGATGTCAGCGGTGAGGGTGTTCAGCAGGCGCTTCTGAAAATTCTTGAAGGCACTGTGGCAAATGTTCCTCCTCAGGGCGGAAGAAAGCATCCTCAGCAGGAGTTTATTCAGATTGACACAACAAATATTCTCTTTATCTGTGGTGGTGCATTCGACGGCATCGAAAAGATAATTGAAAAGAGAATGGGTAATTCAGTTATCGGCTTTGAAGCTGAAGTCAAGAGCAAGGCAGAGCTTGATTCTGATTATATCATGGCTCAGGCAACACCTCAGGATATCGTAAAGTTCGGTCTTATTCCCGAGCTTGTAGGACGAGTTCCCGTTATAACACCTCTTCAGAATCTTGACAGAGAGGCACTCGTAAGAATTCTGAGAGAACCTAAGAACTCAATCGTCAAGCAGTATATTCAGCTGTTTGATATGGACAAGGCTGAGCTTGTTTTCACAGATGATGCTCTTGAAGCGGTTGCTGAAATGGCACTTGAAAAGAAAACAGGTGCAAGAGGTCTTCGTGCAATAATGGAAAAAGCTCTTCTTGATATAATGTTCACAGTTCCCTCAGACCCCACAATTTCAAGGGTTACAATCACAAAGAACTGTATCGTTAACGGTGAAGCACCCGTTATTGAACATGATATGTCAAGAGAAACAGAGAAAAAAGAAAAACCTGCCGTAGCAGGAGCATAATAAAACGGTCACCTTGATAGGGTGACCGTTTTATAGTTATACCGTTACTTTTTTGTTGTCTATATCTTCGCAGACTTTATCCATGAACTTTATTCCGCTTTCAACACACTGCATTGATTTTTCACTTTTGAGAGTGAGGTGGAAGTCATGACCGTAAAGAAGACCGTCTGCATAAGATGTAGAAACATAAGGACAATGCTTCATTAGTTTTTCTGCCATAGGTCTGCCCTGATTGGGGCATACGAAGTCTGAATCTGACCATGAAATGAATGCAGGACACCAGTTGTCATTTACAAAATCATTTACGCTCATATATTTAAAATACTCATAATCATAAATATCGCTCAGGTCTTCTTTCAGCTTATATCCTACAAGCATGGATGCAAGCTCCGGAATAATACCGAGAGGGAGCTTTGCACTGAGCATTTCTTTAAGGTCATAGGGGCCCGAATTGAGCACAAGACCTGCAATATCAATGTTAACAGCTGGAACATGAAGCTCTTCATTGAGACCGTCATTGAATCGTAAAGCGGCGATGTATGCTGCAAGGAATGCACCCGCTGAGTCACCGGTAACAATTATTTTATCAGTATCAATATTATATTCCTGAGCAAGAACATTGATATGATTTGCTGAGTTGACTGCATCTTCAAGACAGCCGAAAATGTTGACAGCAGGGGGCATACGGTAGTTGACATTGTATACAAAGTAACCACGGCTTGCATAAAGCTCTGAAAGAGTTTTTCTGTAATCCTTATCACCCATAACAAAGCCGCCGCCATGGAAATTCAGAATTATCGGATGTTTTTTTCCGTCTTTGAGAAGACTCGGGTCAAAATAAAGGTCACCTACAGTCATTTTAGGGTCTATGTCACTGTATGCGATGTCTTTTACAGCATAAATGTTTTCTATATTATAAGGATTCTGAGGCTTATCAAACACAACGTCAATAGCCTTGAAAATAAATTGAGATTTATTCATAAAATACACCTTCCTTATAAAATTTATACTATTTTACCATATTTTAATAAAAAAATCAAATAATGTTGTTCAATATCTTAAAATTCATATTGTAATTTTGTAAAAATTTTGTTAAAATTATATTATTAAAATGAATGGAGAAAAGCACATGAATGAAATTATAAGAAACATAAAAACAAGAAGAAGCGTCAGAAAATTTTCAGCTAAGCCGGTCGAAGATAATATTCTTAATGAAATAATCACTGCAGGGCTTTATGCACCCAGTGCAATGAATACTCAGCTGTGGCAGATTACTGTTATTAAAAATGAAGATATGCTTGTCCGTCTTCAGAAGGCTGTTGCAAAAGCACTTGACAGACCGGATTATCACAGATTCTATAATTGTCCCGTATTTATTATTGTTACCGTGCCTGAGGATTACCGTCACGGTGCAGTTGATACGGCATGTGTGCTTCAGAATATGTTTCTTGCTGCACATTCACTCGGCGTCGGCTCTGTATGGATAAATCAGCTCAGGGACTGTTATGATAACAGGGAAGTCAGAGAGCTTCTGACAGAGGCAGGAATTCCCGAAAATCATATCTGCTTCGGCTGTGCTGCAATCGGTTATCCTGACTGTGAATTGCCCTCTGACAGAGAGAACAAGGGTGTTGTTAAGTTCTTTTAAAATATTTTATTTAATGATTGTATTTCATGACTGATGATGATATAATTAATTGACTCTTTATGAGAAAGGAAGAAAAATATGCTCACATCACAACAGATCGACCGTATGCTCGGCAAGCTCAAGAGATTTGAAACAATTCTTGATCCTTTGCTTTTCAAAAAGGTCGCAAAAATAGACTCTGTCAAGGCTTACGAAACTCTTGACAGACTTTATGAAATCCCTGCAGATGATAAATACACCGAGGCAAAAGCCGGTGAATATATATGGGGTGACAATGAGTCATTCTGCTGGTTCAAGACTGATTTTACCGTTCCTGCAGAGCTTGACGGCAAAAATCTTTTCATTATGCCTCACACAGAGGGTTATGAAACACTTCTCTGGGTAAACGGCAAGCCTTTCGGCACCTTTGCAACAAAAATCGTATTTACAGGCCACGGCAACCATTACTGTGACCTCCTCAAGCAGAATGTAACTGCAGGTGAAAAAATTGATATTGCACTTGAAGTTTATTCAGGTCATACATATATGGGCTGTGACCCTCTTGAAGAGCTCAAGCTCAGAGAGTATAACTATCATTTTGACGGTATTGATATCTGCCTTAAGGATGAATTCATTCAGGAATTCTATTTTGACCTCAAGGTTATCAATGAACTTACAGAAACACTTTCCGAATCTTCATACAGAAGAGGCGAGCTTGTAAACGCTCTGTATGAGGTTCATAAGAGACTTTACTATTCATATGAGGATGTTGATGAAGAAACCTTCAGAAATGCAATGAAGGACGCTCATCCTTTCCTTAAGGAGGTTCTTGCTGTTAAGAATGGGCCTGAAGCTCCCTTTGCAGGCATCATCGGTCATTCTCATATGGATACAGCATGGCTCTGGATGTCTTCAGAAACAATCAAAAAGTGTGCAAGAACATATGCAAACCAGATTTCTCTCATGGAGCAGTATCCTGAATACAAATTTGTTCAGTCGTCAGCCTGTCACGGTGATATGATTCTTAAGCATTATCCCGAACTCTTTGAAGACATCAAGAAGAAGGTTGCAGAAGGCAGATATGAGCCCAACGGCGGCGTATGGGTTGAATGTGACTGTAACATCACATCGGGTGAATCAATGGTCCGTCAGTTCCTTTGGGGACAGAGATTCACAAGAGAACACTTCGGCTACACTTCAGACTGCTTCTGGCTTCCCGATACATTCGGTTACTCAGCAGCAATACCTCAGATTATGAAGGGCTGTGCTGTTGACTATTTCCTTACAACAAAGATTGACTGGAACGATACAAACAAATTCCCCTATGATACATTCTGGTGGGAGGGTATCGACGGCACAAAGGTTCTCACTCACTTCAACAAAACTCATTGCTGGCCTGCTCCCGAAGCACTTCACGATATGATTACAGGCAATATAGATGAGACACACTCAGTCAAGGAAAGAAGCGTAACAAACAAGCGTCTTATTGCTTACGGCTACGGTGACGGCGGCGGCGGACCTCAGTATGAAATGGCTGAAACTGCACGCAGAGTAAAGGACCTCAACGGCTGTGCAAAGGCTGAATACACAACAGTCAGCGACTTTATGAAGAGTGTTGAAAGAGATGTAAAGAATCCCAATACATATATGGGTGAGCTTTATCTTGAGCTTCACAGAGGTACTCTCACAAATCAGCATAACATCAAGCATAATAACAGAAAGTCAGAAATGGCTCTCCGTGACCTTGAATATCTTACAGTTGTAAATGCCGTAAAGAATAATGAAGTTGCAAGTGATGAAAAGATTCATCCTCTTTATGAAACACTTCTTCTCAATCAGTTCCACGATATTCTTCCCGGTACATGTATTGCAAGAGCACACGAACTTTCACTCAAGCAGACAGGTGAACTCCTTGAAACTGCCGATAAGCTCATCACAGAAGCAGTTACAGGCGAAGGCAATGTTGTAACAGTTACAAATACTCTTTCATTCGACAGAAATGACGCTATTTTCCTTGAATGTGAAGAAGGCTATATTGCAGATATGCCCTGTAAACAGCAGGCTTATAAGAACCTTGACGGCAAGAATATCCTTGTTATCAGCGGTGTTACAGTTCCTGCATTCGGCACCGTTAAAATCAATCTTGTAAAGGGTACACCCGATAATGCAACAGAACTTGTTGTTTCTGATAACGGTGTATCAACCCCCTTTGCTGATGTTACATTTGATGCTAAGGGTTATATTTCATCATTTGTTGATAAGAGAGCAAACCGTGAGCTTTGCGGTGACGGATATCCTCTCAATACATTCCTTATGGCAGAAGATCTTCCCGCACATTGGGATAACTGGGATGTTGATGCTGACATCGAATGCAAATTCAATGATAATTCAGCTCTTCTTTCAAGAGAAGTTGTTTCAGTCGGTGCTGCTGCTGTTATTATCAGAAGCAAGTATTCAATTTCCAAGAAATCAACAATCACTCAGGATATGATTTTCTTTGCAGATTCACAGGAAGTCAGATTTGACACAGTTATGGACTGGCAGGATGACCACAGATTCCTCAAGACTGCATTCGATACATCTGTTCAGAACAGCTTTGCACGTTTTGAAATCCAGTACGGTAATGTTATGCGTCCCACAACAAGAAACGATTC
Organism: Clostridia bacterium; assembly: GCA_017473925.1. Classification (GTDB taxonomy): domain Bacteria; phylum Bacillota; class Clostridia; order Oscillospirales; family Acutalibacteraceae; genus UBA1081. The sequence continues at coordinate 20,161 of JAFUIY010000008.1, forward strand.
TGTTGAAAAGGCTAAGTTTGAAGTTGTAAACCACAAGTTCACAGACCTTTCAGAAACACGTTTCGGTGTTGCAATGCTCAATGACAGTAAGTACGGTATCACTGTTGAAGGCGGAATGATGCGTCTTTCACTTCATAAGGGCGGCAACAGACCTGACTATGTCGGCGACAAGGGTGTTCATAAGACTGTATATTCATTCCTTCCTCATAACAGCGGTTTTACAACAGAAGAAGTTATCAGACCTGCATATGAACTCAATATGCCTGTTGTTCAGGGTAAGGGCGACTTTGAGGCTGTTGCACTTGTTGTTCCTGCAGCTGCAAACGTTATTGTTGAATCAATCAAGCCCTGTGAAGACAACGAAAAGGCATTCATCGCAAGACTTTACGAAACAGAAGGCACATACACCAATTCTGCAATTAAGTTCTTCGACGGTGCAAAGAAGGTTGAAGTCACAAATATGCTTGAAGAAGTTCAGAGCGCTGCAGAAGGTAATGACTTTACATTCAGACCCTTTGAAATCAAGACTCTTAAAATCACATATTAATCTTACAAGACTGCGGAGAAATCTGCAGTCTTTTTACAAATCAGAATTTGTCAATGAACAATTTACAATTTACAATGTACAATGATTTACAAAGAACTGCCTGTATCGCTGCATCTGCACGATTGTAAATTGTACATTGTACATTGTTAATTGGCTCGATAAATTACTGTTTATTGCTTGATGACAAATCAGGAAAAATATGTTATAATCAGAAAGAGGTGAGTACAATGCTCTTTGAAAAGAAAATTATTGATATATATAAGAATATTGCTTTTGTCAGGTGCGATGATAACGGCACTGCATATTATTTTTCAGCAGATGATTTTGAAGGACTCCGTAAAGATGCTTTCTCGTTCCCGTCGTCAAAAGGATATACGCTTCAGGGGTATTTTTACAGTTATGATAATCCCGTTGACAACAGAATAATTGTGTTTGATCACGGCTTCGGCGGAGGTCACCGTTCATATATGAAAGAAATTGAAATGCTGTGCCGTAAGGGTTACCGTGTGTTTGCTTATGACCATACGGGCTGTATGGAATCAGGCGGTGAAAACACTGGAGGTCTGTCTCAGTCGTTGTGTGACCTTGACGACTGCATGAAAGCTCTTAAGGAAGAATATAAGGATGTCAGCTTCTCTGTTATAGGGCATAGCTGGGGAGGTTTTTCCACTATGAACATCACTGCGCTTCACCCTGAAATCACTCATGTTGTTCCCATATCGGGCTTTGTTTCTGTTGAAAGAATGGTTTCTTCATTCTTCGGCGGTATTCTTAAAGGCTATTGCAGATGTGTTATGGAAACAGAAAAAGAATCAAATCCTTCCTATGTCAGTTATGACGGGGTAAAAACACTTTCAGAGACAACTGCAAAGGTTCTGTTGGTGTATTCCGATAATGACCCGATGTGCAAAAAAGCTGATTCTTATGATGTCCTGAAAAATGCCCTTGACGGTAAAGAAAACATCGCATTTCATCTTGAAACCGAAAAATGGCACAATCCGAATTATACAAAGGATGCAGTTATATATAAAGATGCTTATGTTGCAAAGCTTAATAAGATGAATAAGAGAAAAGCTGTTACGACTACTGAAAGCAAAAAACACTTTCTGTCAGAATTTGATTGGGAACGGATGACTGTTCAGGATGAAAAAGTATGGAATGTGATTTTTGATTTCCTTGAGAAGTAATAAAAAACCATCGGTTATGGCAACCGATGGTTTTTTGTTATATTGATTGTTTATTTCAGTTTATATGTTCTTATGAATGTTGAAACAAGTTTGTTGTAATCTGAAATAGTGAATACAAGCTCATTGTTTTCATCCTTCATGACACTTAAACCTTCTGCTTCTGTGTCATAACCTGTTGTGTTTCTGTCAAAGAGAAGCTTTGTTTCACCTGTTGCAAGGTCAACCTCATAAACAGTTTTGTTTTCTCCTTTGGGATCGCAGTTAAGATATGCTTTGCCGTCAAGGACATCGCCTGCCTGAACTCTGAATAATGTTTCTGAAAGCTCAACTGTGTGTGAAAAGCTCATATCATCAATGTTATATACAACAATTCTGTCAGCCTCATTGAACTGTGATGTATAAAGATAGTATTCATCTGTTGCACACCATGCGATACCGTCTTTAAGGTATTCCCAGTCAACAGCATAAAAAGTGCCTGTGTATTCAAGTGTTTCAGCATCATAAAGAAGTACAAGGGGATGTGTTTCGGGCTCATTTTCTACGGGAGCATAGATTATGCCGTTCTGAACAGAAATATCACCAATATGGTTGTAATCCTGATTTTTGAATTCCTGAGGAAGTGCATCGAGGTTTTCTTTAATAACTTCACCTGTTGCCTTGTCGATAATTCCGAGACAGCAGATTTTTATGGCTGAAAGTGAGCCTGATGTGTAATAAAGGTCACCTTCTTCATCGAGTCCTTGACCACAGAGAAATGCATCAACAAGTGAATAACCGAATTCATTTGTAATTTCAGCTTTTTTTGTTGCGGCAGGAGTGGGACAGATTAATGATGAAATCATCATTATAACTGCTGTAAGGGGTGACAGGACAACTTTGAGATAACTGAATAATGTACCTAACATATTTTTTCTCCTTTTGATTAATCTCCTAAGAGACCGTAATATCTGCCCATCCAGTAGGGAAGAAGATAGATGTAGGGCATCATTGCTTGCATACCGTTTGCACCTGTTGAGGGTAGTGTTGAAGTTCTGTTAACGATCTTTGTGTTTACATTTACAAATTCCTCACAGCCGGAGTCGCATACACACTGGTTGCCGTCGTAATGAACAAGAACTCTTGAGCTGTATTCAACGGGGTATTTAAGCTGTGCGGGAGCTCCCATTGCCTCCTGCTCGGTATCCCAAACGATATCTTTTCTGTAGCTGTTGAACACAGGCCAACGGATAAGGTCGAGGTTCATCTCAGAGAGCGATTTTGCTGCATTTTCAATGTCGCAGGGATTATGTGTCAGAGCACCGTAAGTGATGTTGAACATGGGTGAACGCTCAATTTTTTCATAATCAAAATGATGTGTAAGACCCATTTTGAAAATTTCGTTATGTGCTTCGTTTTCTGTGTAAACGATAAGGGGATAGATGTTTGTGAAGTCAAGCTGGTCATCAATGTGTGCAAGGTGGCCGTCTTCACACTTGTATTGCATACAGTTCATTGCATAATGATGCTTTTTTATAAGCATATTATATACATCGTTGTATTTCTCTTCACCTGTAACATGGTATGTAGTTTTGAGGAATGAGAGAATTTCGAGTGAGTTTGTTCCTCTTTCATAGTACCATCTGTCGTCATTGTTGAGGAGGTCAGGCTCCCAGTTTGCCCATGTTGTGGGAACTCCGTCAACATCGCAGAGATGGAAATTGTTTTCGAGAATGTGGTCTGTGATAGTCTTAACCACTTCTGCAATTCTCTTTTTTTCTTTCTTGTCAGCAACAAGGTCAAAGTAAATACCGTATGCATAATAGTGACCTGTCATTTCGTCACTTGATGTTTCTCCGAGCCATTCGCAGTCGGGATTATCTTCGCAGATGTGCCATTCTTCACGGTTGCCTGTCATAAAATTCTCTTCATGAGAATATCTTGTGGCTCTTGCTGTAAATCCTTTTTTGCCTGTTACCTCAGTCAGTTTTATCATAGCTTCAACGGCTCTTTTTGCATTAGCCTTTGCTTCTTCAGAGCCTGTAACGGCATAACGGAAGCACTGGCTTGCACAGTAAAGACCTGTGAAAAGACCGTCATTATCAGAATTGGGAAGCCAGCCTGATTCTATGTCACCGTATTTTCTCAGCTGTCTTGAAACCTGATAGCCCTCGTTTCTTGTAAAGTATTTCACAGCCATTGCATCGTAGTGAGCAGCCTTTTCTTCAAGAGTCATAACCTTTGAAGTGATGATGCTGATGCCTCTGGGAGTAACGGCAGCAATTGTACCTTTATCAGAAACAGTAATCTTTGTAACAGTTGGATGCATAAGCCATGCGCCGAATGAATAGTATGAAATCTTACCTTCAATAAGCGTTACAATACCCGTATTTGTTGCAAAGTATTTCTTGCCGTCTTTTGCGAAGAACATATCATTGAATGAACCTGCGGGAACAGAGTAGAAGTCATTACCGTTGAACCAGAAGCTTCTGCCGTCGTAAATATTCAGACCTTCATCGGAGCCTACCCATATATGGCCGAGACCGTCAATTGCAACACAGTTGATGCTTCTTGAAAGTACGGGTGTCATTTCAGGGATAAGCTCCGCCCAATGACGGCGTTTGCCCTTCATTGACATAAAACCTTCAACCTGAGAGCCGATGTAAACTGTTTCACCGTATTTTGATTTGTTATCAAGTGCTGCAACACATACTGTACCTTCGGGAAGGTCTACAATTTCTTCAAAACCGTCATCTTTTTTAAGATAAAGATTTGTTTCCGTAATAAGCCAGAAAGAGCCGTCGAGAGCAATAGAAATATCCTTAACGGGAGTATCAAACTCAGCAATTTTCTTAAGCTTACCTTTCTTTATTTCGCAAAGGTTGTTACCCACAGCACCGTAAAGTTTACCGTCTGCTGAGAAAATCTTTGATGCACCGATTGCAGTTTTCTTCAGTTTACCGTCCGTATATTCAAAAACACCGTCAGGCTGTGTAATGTAAAGTGTTTCACCGTCAAAAGCAACGGAAGTCACATTTTCGCAGTCAATGCCGTTGTCGGCTGTCAGAAAAACTTTGTCAAGCTGTCTGAATTCACCGAGGTTAAATGTTGATTTTTTCATATAAATTCTCCTGTGTATTCAATTATAATTTCAAAATAAATCACAATATCCGTTTTATTCTACTACTTGAATTAAAATAGGACAATAATTCATATTGTCTTCTCTAAATATAAGAAGTGTATTTCCTATTTTATTTGTTGTAACAGATATTTCTTTTTTGTCATTCCATTTTGAATTTTCATAATTTGTAGATATAGATTTTCCAAATTGAATACAACTAACATTTCTTTGTTTTCCTTGAATTGTGAGATAGAATGAAAATTCTTGATTATTTTTAATTATATATTTATTTGATTCTGTGAATATATTTTTCGATAAATTGTTAGAATTGATATAATTATCATATTTGTAAAGAATATCATTATCTTCATTATTTTCTGATTTTGTTTGCGGTTCAATTTCTTCAATTTTTTCTTTATTGTCAGATTTTGTAATTTTTTTATAAATAAAAATGAAAAGACCTAATAACAGAATAGTTGGAATTCCACCTAATAAAATTCCTGCAGAATTTAAACCAACAACAATAATTGAGTAAACAACGGTAAGTAAAAAACCAATAAGTATTTTTTTTGATGTTTTCATGATTAATCGCTCCTTTAATTGTAAAAATTACATAAAAGCATACTATTGTTTTCGTTAAGCCAATCGAGAATGTCGTTATAGATGCCTTCATAATCGTCCTCATTGAGTATTTCGTGACGAAGACCGGGGTAAATTTTCATAAAGGTGTCAGCACCGTAGTATTCGTATTTGTCACAGGCTGAAAGAACACCTCTGCCGAATAATCCTATAGGGTCCTTACCGCCGGAAATAAGCATAACGGGAAGCCCTTGCGGAATCATTGCATAGCAGTCGTCAGAAGATGCTCTGAGAAGCATTTTTGCAACCATCATGGCACTCGCATTTGTTATGGGATAATCAAAGTAAGGGTCATTCAGTGCTTCATCTCTGTTTTCACGGCTGACAGACAGCCATGCACTGTCATCATCTTCCTTGAAATATCTTGCTGTGATTTTGCCGAGAACCTCACTGCCTGTGTCAGAATATTTGTCAGCCCCTATCATTTCTCCGAAGGGCAGTACCCATTCTGAGAGTACGGATAGCTTTCCGCTTACATGGGTTGTACCGCACAGAATAAGTCCCGAAAGACCGTCACCGAACTGTGCCGTATAAAGTCTTGCAAGGAATGAACCCATTGAGTGACCTAAAAGAAAATACGGCAGATCGGGATATTTCTTTTTCATAATATTTGCAAGCACATTCATATCATCGACCATGCGGATATCTGTATCGGGAGCACCGAAATTGCCGAGCTTGCCGCTTTCGGCAGCAGCAATTCCGTGTCCTAAATGGTCGTTGCCGCATACGACATAGCCTTGCTCACAAAGGTATCTTGCAAATCTGTCATAACGGTCGATGTGGTCTGTAAGACCGTGGGATATCTGAACAACACCCATTGGGGGAAGCTCGTCATTTCTCCATATTAATGTTCTTATCATATCTTCACCAGTGGTGGAGTTATAATAAGCCTGAGTTCTTATTATTGACATAAGATCACCTTATTTGAAAAGATATACTCTTGCTTCGTAGGGCTTGAGTACACAGCTGTTGTCCTTTGTTTTTGCGTCATTGTATGTGCACATTGCAAGCTCACCCTCTGAAAGATTGAAGCCTGCAGGAGCATCAAACATCATGGGCTTGTCACTGAAGGAACAGATAACAAGCATTCTTTCATTCTTATAATGTCTTGAGTAAACAAAAAGGTCGTTTCTGTCATGGAAATGCTCTTTGTACTGACCATAAATCACAATTTCATTTTCTTTACGGAATCTGAGGAGCTTTCTGTAATAATGAAGAATTGAATCGGGATCCTTTTCAGCGGCCTCAACATTGATTTCTGTGTAGTTAGGGTTGATGTGGAACCAGGGCTTGTCTGCTGTTGTGAAGCCTGCATTCTTTTCTGCAGACCACTGAACGGGAGTTCTTGCATTGTCTCTTGAAGCATATCTTGCCATCTTCATTGTAGTGTCCTTGGGGAGGATTTTGCTTACCATCTTGTAAACAGTGACGGTTGAAACATCCTCGTACATATCAATTGAGGGAAGTGAAATGTTTGTCATACCGATTTCCTGCCCCTGGAAAATAAAGGGTGTACCGCAAAGACAGATGTACATTGTTGCGAGCATCTTTCCGCTTTCAACACGGAATTTTTCGTTACCGTAACGGCTGATAACTCTGGGTTGGTCATGGTTTTCAAGATAGTTTGCATTCCATGCCTTGCCGTAAAGCTCTGTCTGCCAGTTTTTATAAACAGTTTTGAGTTTCTTGAGATTGAAAGGTGTATGAAGCCAGCTGTTGAGGAAACAGTCTGCTTCCATGTGCTGAAAACTGAACATCATGTTAAGAACCTGTTCGGGGCCTTCAGTGATGTGCTTGAGAGCTTTCTTTGTTGTCATCATGGGAGCTTCACCGATGGTTACGCTGTCATAGTTGTCAAGAACATCTCTCTTGAATTCAGCAAGATAATCGTGAAGATGGGGGCCGTCCATGTAATGCTCCATACCGCCGATAATGGGAATGGGCAGACCGTCAGGGAGACCTGCATCCTTAGAAATATAAGTGATAACATCTTCACGGAAGCCGTCAACACCCATATCGAGCCAGAATTTCATTATATCCTTTACTTCCTGACGGACTTTAGGATTGTCGTGGTTAAGGTCGGGCTGTTCCTTTGCAAAAAGGTGAAGATACCATGCATCAGCCTCTTCATCGAATTCCCATGCACTGCCTGAGAAGTTTGACTGCCAGTCATTGGGAGGGAGCTTGTTTCCGCATCTGCCTTTTCTCCAGAAATAGTAATCTCTGTAAGGGCTGTCGGGATTTTTGCTCTGCTTGAACCATTCGTGCTGGTCTGAAGTGTGATTGATAACAAGGTCCATAATAACCTTGAGACCTCTTTCATGAGCCCCGTCAAGAACTGCCTTGAAATCGTCATTTGTGCCGAAATATGAAGCAATCTTCCTGTAGTCGGAAATGTCATAGCCATGGTCTTTACCGGGTGATTCGTAAAGAGGGGAGAACCATATAGCGTCAACGCCGAGGCTCTTTATGTAATCAAGCTTTGACAGAATACCCTTAAGGTCGCCCACACCGTCTCCGTTACCGTCACAGAATGAACGGGGCCAAATCTGATAAACTGCCATTTCCTTGTACCAGCATTTTTTGATGTTTTCACTCATAATATCAATTCCTTTCCGTCAGATATATTCTTTAAGATATTTAAGGCTTTCTGCCGCAACAGTTGCCTTTATATCAGATTTTTCATACATTTCGGGTGTTGTGACACCTGAATAAACAAGCACACTCTTGGTGCCGTTTTTCATACCGATTGCAATGTCTGTTTCAAGTCTGTCACCTATAAAACAGATTTCTTCTCTTTTACAGCCGAGCTTGTTTGTAACAAAGTCTACAGTATGTCCGTAAGGCTTGCCGATGATAATATCTGGATATCTGCCTGTTGATGCGGCAAACATTTCAATCATTGAACCAGTATCGGGCATGAAGCCGACAGCAAGAGGACAGTTTTTATCAGGATGTGTTGCGATGTATTCAGCTCCGTTTGCAAGGAAATTTGCAGCCTTGTTGATTTTCTCATATGTGAGAGTTGTGTCAAAGCCGAGAAGAACAATATCGGGGTTATCATCAACGAGATTAAGCCCTGCTTTTACACAATCTCTTGTGAAATTCTCATTGCCGAGAAGATATATTCTCTTTCCCTTTCTGTTTCTTTCAATAAAATCAATCGCTACATGTGAAGAGATAATAATTTTATCCTCAGGCACGGGATAGCCGATTTTAATGAGCTTCTGAAGACACTCTGCAGCATCGTGTGACGAATTGTTTGTGAAGAACCAAAAGTCCTTGCCCTTTTCGGGAAGAGCATCTGTGAATTCATTTGCCCCCTCAATCATATGGTCACCGAGATAGAACGTGCCGTCCATGTCGATAATAAAGTATTTTACGTCTTTAAGCATATTATTTCTCCCTGGATTAATATTGTTATTATCATTATCAGTACACAGCAGGTTATGAAATATGCATGTACTGTTTTTTCACTTGGTGAAAGCCTTGAACTGCCCGTTTCAAGCTTCTTCATTCCGTAAAAAGCACATTCGTAAACAGCAGTATAAATAAACATTACAGATGTAAGATTGAGTAAAATTTCTTTAGTAATTGCTATGATTGATACTGCAATAACGGGAATGAATAAAGGTATTTTTCCGACAGGCTTTGTATGACCTGTTTTGTTGAATTTTTCTGAAAATTCCTGAATCAATACGAGCAGGACAACTGAAAATGCAATAAAAGAAGCCACCTTGTATGAGCCGAGCATTATGAATGTAAACGGAATAATGCTGTATACTGCAAATTCAGTGTTATTGCAGATTTTCATATATTTCTTATATTTCTTGCTGTCTGAAGGGATAACAAAAAACTGAATAAGGTCAAAAGCTATGATTATAAGATAAAATATGAATAATATGTAAGTGATTTTGCTCTCACTGATAACGGAATGATAGCCGTATGAATCAATTTTACTGAGCTTTTCGTGGAATAAAGGCTTTGTGAGAATGAAAGTCAGTGCAGAGCCACCGCCGCCGATAAATCCGAAAACACATTCCATTATCTTCCATGCATCAACAGCATTTTTTCTGCCGAGCTTTTCGAGGAATCTCTTTCCGTTTTTTGCAGGATGTTTTGCCCGTATCTGCATAAGCTGAGCAATATACCAGCCGACAGCACCCGAAATAAATGAACCCATAGTCATTGCAAGGGAAGACCAATCTCTGAAAATGATAGTGAAAAGCAATATTTCAATCAGTATTCCGAGAAGTCCGCCCCATGTTTCTTTTCTTTTTATTGAAAAGTAAATCTTCGGAAATATGTTTTTCTCTTTGTCATAGGGCTTGTTAAACAGATAATAAAAAGCAAGTGAGAAAACAGGCAACAGAGCAAAGAATGTGATTATCTGCCATAATTCATAAGTGCCTGAAGCAGCAGACAGAAACATTGAAATAAATCCGCCGCAGATGCCGAACCATATTCCGCCTCTGAGAAAAAGACCGCCGAACATATTTCTGAGGAAATTAGGGGGATTTTTCTCATGCATAGTAAGATGCAGAGTTTCGGCATATGTCATGTTTCCGCCGCAGTACATACCGACGGCTCCTACACCGGCAAGCATCCATGGTGTGTTCGCAAGAACATCAGAGCCTGAAAACAGAGCAATAATCATTCCGAGAAATGCACCGGGAAGCATTGCACCCTTTTCTCCGCCGATTATTGTTCCTCTCATGCCCCACCCGTAGGAAACGGCAATTGCAGTAAAAACAACAAAAATAATGCTGTTCAGAATGTCCATTCAATCACCTCAGAAATCAAGAGTCATGAGTATGCCTTTGCCGAAATTGAGAAAAGAACTGAAACCGTTCTTTTTATAGAATTTAACAGCATTTTTGTTTGAGCTGTTAACAACAAGCATAACAGAATGTATACCTTTTGAGGCGAGATTTTCTTTCAGTGCATTCAGTAGCTTAGCACCGTAGCCCTTGTGCTGATAAGGCTGAAGTATATCAATGTGCATGTGTGCCTTGCATTTTCCTGAAGCAGGCAGATGTGCAAGTATTTCACCCCATGAGTAAAGATATTGCATCATACCTTTTGATTTTATAAGTGACCTGTAAGTGCACATGTTTTTTGTGTATCTTTTCAGGTTTTCACTGCAGAGGATATATCCGACAGCATCATCATTATCATCAGCAAGTACGAAGCAATTCTGAGGCTCCTGTTCAATATAATAGTCGCAATAAAGATTTAAAATAACTAACTTTTCTTTTACGGGAGCTTCATGTCCGACGGATGTTTCTATACAGATATTTCTGACATTATTTTTGTCTTTTTCCTGATAAGGTCTTATTGTCATAAAAACGTCTCCCTGAATATACTGCACGACCATAATTTAACATTCTAATTATATATAAAAATTTTATTTATGTCTACTCTTTTTATAAAAAAAGTATTTAAAAAAATAAAATGTTATGTTATATTATACAAGAAAAGGAGTAGATCTGATGAGAATTGCAACAATCGGCACATCCTGGATAACGGAAAGCTTTATTGCTTCTACCCGTTATGTTGAAAATATAAGTATTTACGCTGTTTATTCAAGAAGTGAGGATAAAGCAAAAGCATTTGCACTTAAGAATAATATTGAAAAATATTATTTCTCACTTGAAGAAATGCTTTCTGATGATAATATCGATGCAGTTTATATTGCAAGTCCCAACTCAGTGCATTATGAGCAGGCAAAAAAGTGTCTTCTTGCAGACAAACATGTTATATGCGAAAAGCCTGCAGTTGTTACATGTGAACAGCTCAAAGAAATTTATGAAATTGCAGACAGCAGAAATCTTATATTTCTTGAAGCAATGAAATCAATGCATTCAGACGGTCTTGAAGTTATCAGAAATTCACTTGCCGACCTTGGTGAAATTAGAACTGCAAGCATTGATTTTTCTCAGCATTCGTCAAAGTATGCATCATACAAAAGGGGAGAGAATCCCAATATTTTCAATCCTGAAATGTGTACGGGTGCTCTTATGGATTTAGGCGTTTACTGTGTTTACTTCGCACTTGAAATTTTCGGTGAGCCCGTTAAGGTTATTTCTCATTCCGACTTTTTAGAATCCGGTGCAGACTGTACGGGCACTCTGATTTTTGTATATGATGACAAAACGGTCACAATCACATATTCAAAGACTGCAAACGGATTTTTGGGAAGCCGTATTCTCGGATATAACGGAGCTGTTACCGTTAATTCTGTTTCAAAGCTTACGGGGATTAACCGATATTATAATGACGGCAGAATAGAGGAGCTTTATCCCGTTATAGATGAAAATATAGTTATGTCAAAGGAAATTGAAGCATTCAGAGATTTCATTGACGGTAAAAACAAAGAATATTACGATTATTGCAAGCAGCTTGCCTTTGCATCCTGCAGAATAATCGAAATCATAAGAAAAGAAAACAATTTCGGTTTCTGACACTGGAGGTTTTACAATGAACTTTGTAAATGTGCTTAATAACAAAAATGTTTTTGCTGACGGCATTCACGATGACACAAAAGCATTGCAGGCTTGTATTGATGAAGTGAAGAATGGCGGTACAGTTTATTTTCCTGATGGTACATATCTTATTTCAAATGCACTTATATTCTATTCCAATCAGGTTTTCCGGCTTTCTGATAAGGCTGTAATTCTCAGAAGTGATAAAAGCGAGCCTCTCACAAAATATCTTCTTGCAGCTTATTCCGAACCCGAATGGGGCGGTTATGAGGGGACTCACGATGTTGTTATTTCAGGCGGTATTTTTGACGGCAATGAGAATATGACGGAAAAGTCAACTCTTGTAAACACTGTCCATTGCAGAAACATTACAATAGAGAATTGCAGATTTGTGCATTGCTCACAGTGGCACATGATTGAAATCAATTCAACTGAAAATGCCGTTGTCAGGAACTGTGTTTTTGATGGCCCCACATATACAAGTGTCAATGAAATACTTTATAATGAGGAAATTCAGATTGACCTTGCCCGTGAAGGCTCATACGGTCCCGTATACAACTGTGACCATACTCTTATTGATTTCAAGCGTGATGATACTGTCTGCCGTAACATAAAAATTCACGATAATATCTTCAAGTGTGACGGTTTTCCTGCAATAGGTCATCACGGAGATGCTCCCCACCACGATATTGAGATTTATAATAATATTTTTGACGGACCCTCGGGCAGAGACGGCAAGAGCAGAGGTTATCTCATTTTCAGACCGTTGGTTTATGATATAAAGGTAAGAAACAATGCTTTCCTCGCACCCGAAGAAACAGATTCACCTGCATACGGTATTATCGCAGAAAACCCTGATAAATCGGTTCTTATTTCTGAAAATAACCTTTTTACAGGTAAAATTGATAAAGAGATTTATTAATCATAAGGAGAATGAACTATGATTTACAAAAAGAACAGTGAAAAGTGTCTTTCAAAAGAACTTTTTAAAAATCCTACAAGTGAATACAGAGGAACACCCTTCTGGGCATGGAACTGCAAGCTTGATAAAGAAGAACTCAAGTGGCAGATTGAAGTGTTCAAGGAAATGGGTCTGGGCGGCTTCCATATGCATGTAAGAACAGGTATGGCAACCCCTTATCTTTCTGATGAATACATGGATATTGTCAAGGCTTGTGTTGAAAAGGCAAAGGAAGAAAAAATGCTTGCATGGCTTTATGACGAGGACAGATGGCCCTCAGGTGCAGCAGGCGGTCTTGTAACGAAAGATAAAAAATACCGTGCAAGATATCTTCTTTTTACTCCCGAATCATACGAAGACAACGCAACAAGTCTGAATGTCAATGACTCAAGAAGTGAAGGCGGCAGAAACGGTGAAGGAGACTTTCTTGCAGCATACGATGTTGTTCTTGACGGTGAGGGTTATCTGAAATCATATAAGAGAATCGGCAAGGATGACAAAACTGAGGGCACAAAATGGTATGCTTATATGGAAATCAGCTCATCATCAAGCTGGTATAATAATCAGGCATATCTTGACACTCTCAGCAAGGATGCCGTAAAACGCTTTGTTGAGGTCACACATGAAAGATACAAAGAAACAGTCGGTGATGACTTCGGTGATGCCGTACCTGCAATCTTTACTGATGAGCCTCAGTTCTGCAGAAAACAGACACTCCGTAACTCAACTGATAAGCATGATATCAATCTGCCCTGGACAGACGATATCCCCGAAACATATAAAAAGGCATACGGTGATGATATTCTTGATTTTCTTCCCGAGCTTTTCTGGGACAAGAAAAACGAAGTAAGCCTTGCCCGTTACCGTTATCATGACCATATTTCTGAGCGTTTTTCAGAGGCTTTTGCCGATGTATGCGGCTCATGGTGCCGTGAAAACGGACTTTATCTCACAGGTCATATGATGGAAGAACCCTCACTTCACAGCCAGACTGCAGCTCTCGGTGAAGCAATGCGTTCATACAGAGGCTTTGACCTGCCCGGTATTGATATGCTTTGCAACAGCTTTGAGTTCACAACAGCAAAGCAGGCACAGTCGGCATGTCATCAGTTCGGCAGAGAGGGTGTTCTCTCCGAGCTTTACGGTGTAACAGGCTGGGATTTTGATTTCAGAGGGCATAAGCTTCAGGGCGACTGGCAGGCAGCACTCGGCGTGACAGTCAGAGTTCCTCATCTTTCATGGGTTTCAATGGCAGGTGAAGCAAAGCGTGATTATCCTGCATCAATTCATTATCAGTCACCCTGGTGGAAAGAATATTCTTATGTTGAAGACCATTTTGCAAGAGTTTACTCTGCAATGACACGCGGTAAGCCTGTTGTCAAGGTCGGTGTTATTCATCCCGTTGAGTCATTCTGGCTTCATTGGGGACCCAACGATAAATCAGAGCTTGCCCGTGATGCACTTGATGAAAAATTCTTCAATGTCACAGACTGGCTTCTCAAAGGCAGCATCGACTTCAACTTTATCAGTGAATCACTTTTCCCCACACTCTGCGAAAAGGGTACAAATCCTCTTAAAGTCGGTGAAATGGAATACGATGCTATTGTTGTCCCCGATTGCGAAACACTCCGTTCATCAACTCTTGAAAGACTTGAAGATTTTGTAAAGAACGGCGGTAAACTCATATTTATGGGCTCTGCTCCCGAATTTGAAAATGCCCTACCGAGTAATAGAGGTAAAGAACTTTATAATAACAGCACGGTGATTTCCTTTGACCGTGAAAAGCTTCTTTCAGCACTCGAAGACAACAGAACAGTCACAATCCGTTATAAAAACGGTTCACTTTCAGACAGACTAATTTATCAGATGCGTCAGGATAACGATTGTGATTGGCTCTTTGTGGCTCATGCATGCAATCCTTATAATAAGGATGTTTTCTCATCAAAGGATGTAAGAATCTATCTTGACGGTGATAAAAAAGTCACGGTTTATGACACAATTTCAGGTGAAATTTATCCTGCAGATGTTGACTATGCAAACGGCAAGACAGTCATAAAACAGGAAATGTATGATTTTGACAGCCTTCTTGTAAAGATTGAAGACGGCAGAAATGATACAGCCGTTGCAAAGTCTGAAACAAAGGCTTGTGAAAATTTAAAAATCCCCACTTTTGTAGATTATACTCTCGATGAAGAAAATGTTCTTCTTCTTGATATGTGCCGTTTCAGGACAGATGACGGTGAGTGGCACGACAAGGAAGAAATTCTTATTGCAGACAACATTGCCAGAGCAGAAGCCGGACTTGACGAAAGAGGTGGCTCTGTACCTCAGCCATGGGTAATTCCCGAAGAAGAAATTAAACACTCAATCACACTTGAATTTACAATTGATTCAGAAATTGAAGTTGCTTCTCCCGTACTTGCGCTTGAAGATGCAGAAAAAGCTGAAATCACATTTAACGGACAGAAAGTTGCAAACAATGTTATCGGCTGGTATGTTGATAAATCAATAAAAAAAGTTGCACTTCCTTCAATTATCAAGGGTGAAAACATTATAACTGTAAAACTTCCTTTAGGTAACCGTACAAACACAGAATGGTGCTATTTGCTTGGTGATTTCGGTGTCAGAGTTATCGGCAGTATGGCAACAATCTGCAAAAAGGCTGAAAAACTTACATTCGGTGATATTGTGCCGCAGGGACTTCCTTTCTACGGTGGTAACATCACATATCATCTTGAAGCAGAAACAGACAAGGGTGAGCTTCTTATAACTGTTCCCCGTTACAGAGGCGGTCTTGTAAAGGTTATTGTTGACGGTGAAGACAAGGGTAATATCGTTTATTCTCCCAATGAGCTTCTTGTAAAGGACTTTCAGACGGAAAACATAATGTGGATATAAAACTCTTCACACACCGCTTTAATTCTTTCGGTGCCGTTCATCTTACAGATATTTCACATTCATGGCACGGACCGGGAGCTTGGCGTGAAGAAGACGAAAAATGGAGTTATGAATATAACCTTAAAAATGTAGGTATTCTCACGACTCCGTGGATTAAGAAATAATATATTAAGCATAAAATTAAGCAGTTGCTGTGTTTTCAGCAACTGCTTTTTACATAAAAAGTATTTTATATAACTTCCGCATAATTAAATTTTATTGAAACAATGTTTTCTTTACCTTTTTTGTCGCAGACGGTTATATCAAGAATAAACTTATTGTTTTCTTCTCTGAGAGTATCGCAAAACCACCAATTTCCTATAACAAACTCACCTTGAATCATTTTACTATTGTAAAACTTTATTAAACGAGTATTTACAAGTGTTAATTCAATTTCGTAATAATTTTTGACAGGTTTCGGGTTGGTATAGTCATAATCAAGATTTATTATATTCACTGCTGTTATTTTAGCATCGTGAAATCCTCCTGATTTGCCCCAATACCATGAAGGATTTTTACCCGAAAGGTTTTCTGTTGTGTAAATTCTGCTCATGTCAGACTCCTTACAGCAAATTAACTTAAATACTCATATAATGCCTGCATTTTGTCTGCATAGGCTTTTGCACATTCGTACTCTTTTTCTGTTTTCCATATACTTCCGTAAGTTCCGCCCTGAAATTTCACGACAGCAAAATTATTGAAAAATTCAATATTGTTATTGAACTCATTTTCAAGATATTCGCAATACTCGTCAAGAGTTAGATATGCAGAATCAAAAGAGAAGTTTTCATATCCTATCGCTTCATTTTCTCTTTCTTTGTATTCTTCTTTAATAAGTTCTTTGTATTTGTTTGCACGGTTTATTTCGTCATCTGCCATTTTTGAAATTATTTCTGTTCTTTCGTAATTGCTGATGCTCATGTCAGACAGAACGGAAGATAATTCTTCGTCTGTTTTTATGCTGTATGTATTATTTTCAGTTACAGAATCCTGCGGATTATCGGATAATTCTTCTTTATTGCATGAGGGTAAGATGATAACAGTGAGCACCAGGATAATTAAAATGGGAATATATTTTTTCATGGTTTCAACTCCTTATTTTATCATTTTCAATGAATAATTTACATTAATAAAACCATTGGAATCAGCCCTTTTTATTTTATTATAACTCTGATGATGTTTGTATTGAAATAACTTTTTAGTATAAATTTGATTTTTGTTAAATGTGCATAAATATTGATTGTCTGTTTCGTGCAAAAAAAACAGTTACTGCCGTAAAGCAGTAACTGCATAATTGTAAATTGTACATTGTTAATTGTTCATTGGTAAATCACACTGAATAATCTTCATATCACCCTCAGCAAAAAGTTTGCCATCAATTACTGCAGGTGCAAAGAAATAATCGCCTTTTTTTACTTCTCTGACAAATTCATCACAGATAACTTTTCCGTTGCCGTCTGTTACAACATAAACACTCGGACAGGGAAGTGAAACCTTTTCATCTTTAACATTGTATCTGCTGACAGCAAAGCAAGGTGTTTTTTCGTGGGTGATTAGTCTTTCAATGTGCCCCTCTTTTACAGGCTCACATTTTGCGGCTTTGAGAGTTTTTTCGAGAGAATCAAGCTCCATATCAAAGCAATCAAAAGCAACATCGGGAGTCAGACCTAAATATTTTTCGTTGTCACTGAGAACATATTCACCGCATTTGTTTTCGGGCTGAATGGTGAAATCAGTCGGTTCCTGAACTTCAAGAAGCAGGCAGTTTTTACCGATTGCGTGAATTGCTTTGCCCGGGATAAGAAAAACATCACCTACGTTTACGGGAATTTTGTTAAGCATTGAAACAAGCACGCTTTCATCTTTATCAAAAGCGGCTCTGAATTCCTCTTTTGAGTATCTCTTGTTGAAGCCAAAGTATATACAGGCATCTTCTCCTGTACCGAGAATTATCCAGCTTTCAGTCTTGCCGTATTCGCTGTTGAAATACTTTCTTGAAAATTCTTTGTCAGGATGACACTGAACGGGAAGTCTTATTGATGAATCAAGTATTTTTGTAAGAATGCCCAGTTCAGTTCTGCCTTCACCGAGCATTTCTACCGTATGATTCTTCAGAAGTTCATCGAATTTTTCACCGTCTTCTGTTATCGAAATACCTTCATCGGGAATTTCACTGCCTTCATTGAGTGCTTTTACATAGGAGCAGACCCACTCTTCGGGGAAAAAGCCCTCTGTGCTGTCATCACCGAAAAATGATGCAAACTGACTTCCGCCCGTGTAAATTCTTCTTACTCTGTTTTTCTTGAAAAATAATGGTTTGTTAAGGTTCATTGTGTCACCTCATTGATAGTGTATCATCTGTTTTGCGGCTTCAAAGGTGTCTTTATAAATGCCTGCTGCAACACTTGCGAAAATAGCGGCACCGAATGATGCTTCTTCCGTGTGTGCAGGGACATAAAGCTTTATGCCGAAAAGCTCTTCAAGATAATGTCTTAAAACAGAACTTTTTCTTACGGCATTACCTGAAGACACAAGCACGGAACCATTTATTCCGAAGCCGTCAAAAAGTGTATAAAGCTCACTTGCCATGCCGTATAAAAATCCTCTTGTAAGCTCTGCAGGATTGAAATTACTCTCAGTAATCCCCGTAACAGCTCCCTTTAAATCGGGAATTTTTCTTGTACCGCAGAAACGGGTGTCAACTGTCAGTGAATGTTCATCGGGTCTGATTTCAGCTATCTTGTCCATGTTTTTATAGACATCGTCTTTGTTTCCGCCGAAGATTTCTGCACACTCAGTGAAGAATTTATGAAGCAGAGCAAAGCTTCTCCCACCACAAAGGGGAGCCCCTACAAGAATATATTTGTTGTCATTCAGAGGTCTTGTTTCACCGTCTGAAAGTGCTTTCGGCGTGTCAGTTATAACCGATACCTGACTGCCCGTGCCGATGTTTACAAGAATGCTGTTTTCGTCACTTACAGAACCCAGAACAGACGCCTGATTGTCGCCGATTGCAACTGATACGGGTACACCGTTTTCGTCTTTACCTGCAATAGTACAATCATTGCAGACCTCAGAAAGAAAGCTTCTGTCAATGCCGATTTTTAATAGTGCATCTTTGTCAAAATCAGCCTTTGTAAGGTCAAAGCAGCCGAGACTTGCCGCATCACTCGAATGTATAAGGGGTGTTTTTCTGCCTGTCAGCTTCATCACAAGATAGTCGTGAATTGTTGAAAGTGTAACGGCATTTTCAGGAACATTATTTTCCTGAATATTAACGAAATGAGTAACAAGCCCGA
The DNA here is from genome assembly GCA_017473925.1 of Clostridia bacterium. Lineage (GTDB taxonomy): Bacteria > Bacillota > Clostridia > Oscillospirales > Acutalibacteraceae > UBA1081. Next base: position 39,313 of record JAFUIY010000008.1, read on the forward strand.
AGCCTGATGCCATTGTATAACCTGTTGCTTCTGTAAGGTATGATGCATAAGTGCCGTCTTTGAATGGCTTGTTTCCGCTTTCATCCTGCCAGGTGTAAAGAGGGCTTACGGCTTCTCCGTCTTTGTCAAGATACACAATACCGTGCATCTGCCCCGTAACACCGATTGCGGTTATGGGAGAGTATTTTTCAACAAGCTCATTTTTGATTCTGAGAACTGTGTCAATTATAATTCCGGGATTCTGCAGCTTTGTGCCCTGAATAACAGAATCGTTTTTTACTGTTCTGCTCTCAAGTATTTTTCCCGTTTCAGCATCAGTCACAACAGCACTGATTGTTGTTGTGCCGATGTCAAGTCCTAATATCTTTAACATTCTATTCCACCTGTTGATTTCGGGTCAAGTCTTGTTATGATATCCTGCTGAATTGCAGGTGAGAGGTCAAGGAAATTAACAAATGTGCCGTGAATTCTCATGATATATACACCGCTCGGAGCATATTTCTTGGGATTATCAAGCACCTTTCTGAGCATTTCGGGTGTTGTGATGTTAAGATACATATAGAACGGTGAAATGCCCTGCTGTAAGGGATTGAAGAAAAGGGGATTTACGATTTTTGTTCTGAATTCAAGTCCCTTTGCTTCGTATGTTTCACCTTTGAAATATTTGGGGGCAATACCGAGATGTGATGCACAGCCTCCGCACATTTTGTCATAGGGAAGCTTCATCTGTGAAAGTGTACGGAAACCGAGTCCCTGATTGGCATCACCGTGAAGAGGGTCAATACCGTAGTTGAGCATTTCTCTTGATTTTCTGCCGTCAGGAAGTGCTCCGACCCAGTAACCGTAAAGAAGATGTGTTGACGGTGTGCTGAAATCAGGACGGAAAGGATTGCCGAGATAGTTTTTCTTTGATGCAACAATATCGGCAATCTTTGATGTAACCTCAACTGCTTCCTTATCTGCAATTTCATTATTATTTCCGAATTTGGGGCAGGAGAGAAGATAATCTCTGAGTTCTTCATAGCCCTCAAAGTTATTCTTTATAGCGTCAATAAGCTTGTCTGCATCCTCGGGACGGTCTTTAAGAAGACAGTCAATTGCAACAAAGCTGTCTGCAACAACGCTTGTGCCGTGAATAAGACATCCGCTGCCGTTGTATATTGTTCCCTGATTATCGATGTCTCTTGCATCGTAGCCTGACTCAATACCGCCCATAACAGCTGAGAGGAAAGGCACGGGGAGAAGTGAAAGTGCTTTTGAAGCACCGTTTGCGGCATCTGTCATAAGAGAAGCATATTCTTCTGCATTTGCATAGAACTTTTCTCTGATATTCTGCAGTTTTTCGAGGGCAGAAGAATCATCTGTCTTTCCGATTCTCTTGCCTGTAATCTCCGAAAAACCGCCTGTGAGTGTGAGTTCAAGAATTTTGCCGAGATTGAACCAGCTGTTTGTTGTGTTACCTGAATCCTTACCCATGATAAGGGGTTCCTGACAGCCTGCAATTGAGTAATCTGCAAGATGCTCAGTTTTTACTCCGTGGTTTGAAAGTACTTCAAACATTGCATCGTCATTGAAAAGTGAGGGTGTAAGACAACCTGGTGTGAAGAAGAATTTACCCATAGCCTCATAAACTGAGTCGGGTGTATTCTTGTGAAGCTTGACTGAGAGAATAGGCTGAGGCATGTTCATATCGTAATAAGCATCGAAAAGGGCAAATGATGTTTCATTTGTCATATCATTGCCGTTTTCATCCTTGCCGCCGATAATAAGATTCTGAGAAATTGCCCAGCTTCTGTCTGCAACATTATAGAAAACAAGAAGATGCTTGAGAAGTGCTGCTGTGTCTTCTCGTGAAAGGTTTTCCTTTGCTCTGTAAGGCTCGAAAATTCTGTCTGCATTGCCGACAGAGAATGCAAAGGGATTGGGAGCCTGCTCAAGACACATAATCTGCCACAGGAGTATAAAACTCTGTATAGCCTCGAAGAGTGTTTCTGCACCCTTAGCAGGGACCTTTGCGAGTGCTTCTGCAATATTGATAAGCCGCAGCTTTTCGTCTTCATCATTTGTTTTTTCTGCATTTTCAAGAGCAAGATTTCTGTATCTTTCTGCAAGGATAAGAACAGCTTCAAGGGCATATTTCATACCTCTGCGGTGTGAATTCTGCTTGTCGTTGCCCTCTTTTTTGTCAAGCTCTTCAATAAGGTGCTTTACACCGTATTTTATTGCAGGTCTCATATCGGGAATAACATGTCCCGTAACCTGCTCAATGAAGAATGCAACCTCATCTGTGTATTCGCTGTATTTGTCATAAACCTTTGAAAGCTCTTTAACAAAGGGCGTTTCTTTATCGTAAGCACGCATCTTCTCAATGCGTTCTTTTGTGAATTCTGCGTCTTCATCGATATCATCATAGACTGCTGTGGGGTCACAGTAGCCTGAGAATGTTTCAACTCTGAATGCAGGATTAATAAGAGCATAGCTTCTTGCAAAAGCATCTCTCTGTGTACCCGCAAATACAGCGTATCTGCTGATTGAAAGAGGCAGTCTTTCTGCAATGATTTTAAGCTGCTGACCTGCTTTTTCAACGGGAGGAAGGTCCTCCCACAGTTCGTCTGTTTCCCGTCTGTATTCCTTGATTCTGAACCAGCCGTCAAGCTTTTTGAGTGAACGCTCCTCCTTGAAAAGTTCCTTTGCGAGGTTTGTCAGATGTTCGTGATTGCCGATTTTCATTTTATCACACCCTATGTTTTAATAACTTTAATTGAGTTTTTTTTGAATTTATCAATAAATTTCTTTATTGTTTCATTTTTTACAAAGCCGTCTGTGACGGTGTATTCTTTGCCGAGCTTCAGCCACTTTTCCTTGCCGTATTCGTGGTAAGGAAGTATTTCCACATCATAATTATCATTAAGGGAACTGAAAAAATCAATAAATCCCTGAAGTGATTCGTCATCATCATTGAATGAGTGAATCAATGGAATTCTTATATGAATGTGTTTTGATTTTTCAATATTTCTGATATTGCTTTCGATTACCTGAAGATTACCGACTGTTATAGCTTTCAGTCTTTCCTGTATGGGGGATTTGAAATCTGCAATTACGGTATCGCATTTTTTTGCAACAGAGAGAAAATCAGGTGTATCAGCATTTGATTCAATACAGAAGCTGACATGGGGAAGACTGTCAATTATTTCGCATAATGCTTCTGCCTGCAGAGTACATTCACCGCCCGTGAATGTTACACCTCCGCCGTCAAAAAACATCGGCTCTGAAGAAATGATTTCATTGATTATTTCCGATGTGTCATATTCTTTTCCCGATTTTGTCATACCCTCGGGGTTTGAACACCATGGACAGACCATGTTACACCCCGAAAGGTGATATACAAGTCTGTTTCCGGGGCCGTCCTGAGAATAATTGAATCCTTTTTCAAAAACTGTTATCTTCATTTTTTTGCTTTATTACCGATTTTAAAATCGGGAAGCTGAGCCATAATGATTGCAACAAACATGACTGCAAAGCCGATAAATTCTCTCTGTGTCGGGAGATTTCCTCGGATAACCCAGTCTGCAAGACCTGAGAAAACTGATTCAAGACTCATAAGCAAGGGAGCGAGAATATGATTACAATGCTTCTGTCCGATAATCTGAAGAGTAAAGGCTGCACCGCCTGAAAGGACACCTGAATAAAGAAGAGGAATTGCATTTGCCTTGATGACCTCAAGGTCAGGCTTTTCAAATATCAGCATAAGAATGGTTGCAATCAGTGCTGTAATGCCGAACTGAATACATGAAAGCTTTACGCCGTCAACCTTATCCGAAACCAAGTCAACCGTGATAATCTGAGCACCGAAACCGAATGCACATATAATGAGCATAATGTCAGCAGTTGACATTGAAAGTCCTGCACCGGGAGTGATTGAAATAAAATACAGACCTACCATGCCGACAGCAACGCTGAGCCATGCCATAAGGCCTACCTTTTTCCTGAAGAAAATACCGAATATCGGTACAAAAATTATGTAAAGAGCTGTAAGGAATGCTGCTCTGCCTGTGGAAACATCCTTGCCCTGCATATCAATACCGTATTGCTGAAAAATACAGCCTACAGCAAGTGTGATACCGCATATAATACCTGCTATGGTGAGTGTTTTGTTTTCTGTAAACCAATGCTTAAGACTATTGTATTTTTTCTTGTTAAGCTTTGCTTTGCCTGTATTGTTCTGTATGAGAACAACCACAAGGATTGAAAGGAATGCAAGAGTGCTTCTGATGCTCTGGAATGTGAATGAGCCCACATCTCCGCCTTCACTCTGTGCAACGAATGAAATACCCCATATAAGTGATGCAAGTACAATGAGAAGGGGACTGATAATTTTTTGTGCCTTTAATTTTCTGTCCATTTTTTACCTCAGATAATTGACTGTTTTTATGATTTTTCCGTCTTTTTTATAGACTCTCGGTATTCTTCTTGAAACACCGCATATAACTTCATAATTGAAGCTCATTGATTTTTCACCGATTTCTTCTGCAGAAACGGTGAGATTGCCGTCAGAGCCGAACAGGATGACTTCATCTGTTACATCACAATCAATGTCGGTTACATCAATCATGAACATATCCATACATACTCTGCCCACGATAGGAGCATATTTACCGTTTACAATTACTCTTCCGCAGCCTGACAGTGCTCTGGGATAGCCGTCTGCATAGCCTGCAGAAACGGTTGCAATGCGACGTTTTTCAGATGTTTTATATGTGTGACCGTAGCTTATACCTACATTTTCATTTACATCTTTTATGCTTATTATGTGGCTTTTGAAAGTTAAAGCAGAATAAAGATTAATTTTTGATTTATCAATTTCATCTGACGGATATAATCCGTATAGTGAAATTCCCATTCTGACAAGGTCAAAATGCTCATCGAATTCGGAAATGCCTGCAGAATTGCACATGTGATGGATACTGAATGAAACACCTGCATTATTACATTTTTCAACAAAGTCCTTGTAAAGAGCAGTCTGCTTATCTGAAACAGTCTTGTCTGTCATATCTGCACACGCATAATGCGAGAAAATGCCTTCAAGCTCAATGTTTTCAAGTCTGCTGATTTCACATACTGCTTTTACTGAATCCTCATCGGGGGTAAATCCAATCCGTGTCATTCCCGTATCAACGGCAATATGTATTTTTGCAACTTTTCCGAGCCTTTTTGCTGTTTCGCTTATTTTCTTTGCTCTTTCTTTATTGTAAACAGTCAGTCTTACATCATTGTTGATAAGCTCTTCATAGTCATCGGAATGTGTGTATGAAAGTATAAGTATGTTATTATTAATTCCCGAGCTCCTGAGCTCCATTGCTTCATCTGCCGATGCAACGGCAAAAAAATCCACTTTATCTGAAAGTAATTCTGCAATTGTAACAGCTCCGTGACCGTAAGCATCAGCCTTTACAACGGCACAGCTTAGGGTGCCACTGCTTATGCATTTCTTAAGCTCCTTGAGATTATGTTCAATTGCATCAACATCAATTTCAGCAAATGTTCTTAAATATCTGTTCATTTAATTTCACCTTTATCAGTGTTATTAATGTCTGTTTTTGTGAGAAAATCGTTCATCAGATAATCCTGCAGTTTTTTTAGCATTTCAGGATTTTTTCCGCCGACGGGTTTACCGTCTATTTCAACGGTCCTTATGCAGAATGTGTCGCAGCAAGTTATGATTACTTCGTCAGCATTCATCAGGTCTTCAAGATAAAATTCCTTTTCTGCAACTTCATAGCCGAGTACTTTTGCGGCATTCATAAGGTGTCTTCGTGCTATTCCAGAAAGAATAAGATTGTCAGCAGGAGGAGTAATGAGTGTGTCATTCTTTATGATATGCACATTTGAATGGGCACATTCCGTAACCCTGCCGTTTCTGTGGAGAATTGCTTCGTCACAGCCCTTTTCGAGTGCAGTCTGATAAGCCATGATTGCAGGGATAAGGTTGAGGGTTTTTATGTCACAGTGAAAAAATCTTGTGTCAGGCACGGTGATTGCCTTGTATGTCGTATTGATGTCAACAAACTGTGTTTTGTCAATCATAATCCAGATGTTGGCTTTACTGCCGTCTGTGGGAAATGCGTGACTTCTCAGCCCTGAGCCTCTTGTTGCCTGCCAGTATATGAAGCAGTCACCGAAATCCATCTTACGGAGCATTTCATAAAGGAGATTTTTCATTTCTTCTTTTGAGTGGGGAAGCTCAATCCTGAGCTTTTCGGCACTTCTGAAAAACCTGTCTATATGCTCATCTATATTGTAAATTATGTAATTTCTTGAAAAAGTGGCATCGTAACAGCCGTCACCGAAGTAACAGCCTCTGTCCGTCATAGGAACCTGCATATTTTCAATTTCATCAAATCTTCCGTTGTAATAGCCGAGAGTTTTCACCAGTTTCACCTGACTTTCCATCTTTTTATTATAACATTATTAATATATAAAGTCAAGAAAAAACGCAGAGTAAAAACCTCTGCGTTACAATAATTCTGCTTTAATTTCATCGGGACATGAAAAATGATTTTTATCATCAATTCTTAAGCCGGTTACAGGCTTTGAGTCGATGAAAATTATTCTGTCTGCAAGAAAAAATGCTTCCTCGGGACTGTGTGTAATAATGAATGCTGTTTTATCCTTTACCGTGCTTTTTATCATTTCAAGAATTCCCTGAGATGTCTTTGCATCAAGTCCGTAAAGAGGCTCATCAATAAAGAAAATATCACCGTCAAAAGCAGTGGCTCTTGCAATTGCCGTACGCCTTGCCATGCCTCCGCTTAACTGAGTAACTCTTTTGTCTTTGTCTGCAATAAGTCCTGTTTTTCTGAGTGCATCGTCAATTTTTTCCGTATTATCAGTGACATATTTCAGATTGTCAATAACACTCATATGCGGCAGAAGTCTGTTTTCCTGAAAAATATAGGATTTCCTCATTTTTTCGGATCCTGTGATTTTTCCCGAATCAACAGCTTTTAACCCTGCAATCAGGTTCATGAGCGTTGTTTTTCCGATTCCCGACGGCCCCATTATACAGTAGATTTTCTTTTCTTCAAGTTCTGCTGACATCTCAGAAATTATTTTTTCATTATTGTAGGAAAAGGAGATTTTATCAAGCTTTATCATTCTTTTTCTCCTTTCTGAGTATCAGAAGCATTATTTTTTCAAGAATAATGCTGAGAATAACAACAACGGCAGTCCATGCAAACATTGCAGATGGTTCAAAATATACCTTTGATTCGTAAATACCGTTGCCGATTGACATTGTTGGATTGCAGATTACCTCTGCGGCAATTCCGGCTTTCCATGCCAGTCCCATTGCAGTCGTAGCAGCCGAAATAAAGTATGGCTTGACTGACGGAATATAAAGCTTTAAGAGCTTTCTTCCGAAGGGGACACCGAAAGCATCAGACATTTCAATAAGACCCCTGTCAGTTTCTTCAAAGCCCGTTTTTATGTTTGAATAGACAAATGGGAAAACAATAAGTGCTGTTGCAAATGACGGAATATTGCCCGTTTTAAGCCATATTACAGCAAGAATAATAAATGATGCAACGGGTGTTGCTTTGATTATGCTGACAAGAGGGGATAGGAATTCAGAAAATCCTTTTACAAATGAAGATACAGCACCCGTCAGAACACCTGCAAGAGTTCCCGTAATAAAACCGACAGAAATTCTTACAACTGAAAGCAGAACAGACATCCAGAAATCACTTGTTACAACGAGCTTTTTCAGTTCAATGATTGTATCTATAGGAGACGGAAAAAGGACGGAAAGCCCGATAACGGCAGACAGAGCCTGCCATATACCGAGCCATATAATTGCTATGATTAATTTTTTGCCTGTTTTTTTAAGCGTTTGTGTCAACATAGAAATCATCACCGGGCATCTGTCCGCCGATTATTTTTGCATTCTGATTGAAAAGAACATTGTAACAGCTGCTCAGAGCCTGTTTCATTTCAGCACCTGTGTAGCATACGATGTTTGCATTGGGGATTGCCTTCTTTGCAACTGCAGCAGGCATAATGTCATGCTTTTCAATGAGTGCAGCGGCATCTTCAATATTTGCGTTTACATAATTTACAGATTCATTGTAATCTGCAAGGAATGCCTTTACAGCATCTTTATTTTCTTCATAGAATTTTGCATTGACTGCGATACATCCCATTGCGAGAGTGCATTCACCTGTCTTTTCCCATTCTTCAGTGATGTTGATTGCAACTGAGAAGGATGCATCCTTTGTGATAATCTGTGATACAAAGGGCTCGGGAAGGAGTACTGCATCGTAACCGCCTGCGATAGCTTTTGTAACAGATTCTGCATGCTCTGTTGAAAACTCAATTGTAACATCTGTACCGATTGTGAGATTATTTGATTCAAGAACATAGTTGAGAGCATACTCTGCAATTGTGCCCTGACCTGAAGCAAGGATTGTCTTGCCCCTGAGGTCTTCTACAGAGGAAACTGCACCGTCTTTTGTCACGATATAAAGAACGCCAAGAGTATTGACTGCAATAACCTTGACCTTGCCTTCAGATTTCTGATAAAGAGAAGCTGCAAGGTTTGTGGGAACAGCTGCAATATCATATTCACCCTTTATAAGCTTGGGACCTACTGTTGTAGCATCTGTATCAAGAGTGATGTTGTAGTTGTTTGTTGTTTCGCCGTTAACTGATTTTTCCCACATGTAGGCACCGCCCATACCTGTAGGACCCTTGAGAAGTGAAACATTGATAACATCTGTGTCAGAAGCTGTGCTTTCTGCTTCTTCAATAATGCTTTCGCTGTCTGTTGAAGGTTCTTCGTTAACTGTTGTGTCTGAACATGCTGCAAATGATACAAGAATCATCATAAGTGCAAGCAATGCTGCTGTGATTTTTTTTGTCATGGTTTTGTCCTCCTGTTTTGCATGACGCATTTTATACTTATATTTTTTCGAGAGCATTATAATCAAGGATTGTAATTTTTTTTCCGTCACGGCTGATTATACAGTCATTTTCAAGTGTTTCAAATGCCCTGTAAACAGAAGCTCTGCCGACTCCCAGTGCATCTGCAACCTTTGTGATGCTGTAGGGAAGTGTGACAGAATTTCTGTCATCATCCGTGTTCTGAAGAATGAAAAATGCAACCTTCTGGATTGTTTCTGCTCTTGTATAAGTGCTGATTTTTTTGTTGAGAAAATGAATTTTCTCAGAAAGTATTGTGATATAGTTTTCGTTAATCTGAGGATAGAGAGATAACATCGCTCTTACATTATCCTTTGAAAAAACAGCCATGGTGACCTTTTCACAAGCCTTGATTTCGGTCAGGTAATTGTCTTCTTCATAAAACAATGTTGCCATTCCGAAGATATCACCTTTTTTCAGAATGCTCATAAGTATTTCTGTTTCACCGCTGTGTTTCGTAACGGTTGCAGAGCCCTTTATGATAATACCGAGTGACCTTGTATAGTTGTTTTCGGAAATGATTGTTTCATATTTTTCACATACATTTATTGTCATGTATTTTTCTGCCAATAACTGTAATTCAGAAACATCAATCCCTCTGAACAATGGACATTCTGAAAGTGATTCAATTACTGATTTTTTCATAAAACACCTCAAAATCTGTATCACATGATACATTATATGTGTTTTTTTGTATATTGTCAATTGTTAATTTATATAATTGATAAAAAATTAACAATATGTTTTTGTGCAAAAAAGAAAACGGTTGCTTTACACAACCGTTCTGAAATGCTGTCAGTCAATATTTGCCGCTTTTCTGAGAATCAGTCTTGCATCGGCAGCAGTGACTTTTCCGTCATTGTTGTAATCTGCTGCTTCGTTCTGTATACCCTCAAGCTCGGAAAGACCTGCAGCAGCTCTGAGTGCTTCACGGGCATCGGCAGCTGTTATTTTGCCGTCACCGTTGATGTCGCCCTTTTCTCGGGGAGTCTCAACATCCTTATCTGTGTTGTAGCCGAGGTCTTCAATGAGTAAAGGATAATTTATGTAACAGTAATTCATGTCAGTATATCCGTCAATACCTTCAACCTTACCTGCATCGGTGTACTGCCACATTGCATAGTCACCCTGATATCCGCAATAGCCTCTCCAGTCAGCAACCCATAAGGAATGCCCTGAAAAGATTTCTGGTGAATAATAATCAAGCATCCAGTTTGAGCTTGTATATACACCTGAATAAAGATTTTCTTCATCCATTACCGTAAAGAATTCTTCAGTCATGGCTATTATATTATCACTGCCCGTATCTCTTATAACATCATCTTCCACATCCCAGTATACGGGCATGTCAAATTTCAGATCATTGTTTTTTATAATATCAATCATGAAGTCGGCTTCTTCACGGGCTTCGGTAACAGTTGTTGCACCTGAATAGAAGTAACAGCCTACATGAAAACCGTTCTCAATTGCTTTGTTGTAAAATTCAAGGAATTTTTCATCATAATACATGACCTTTGACACAGTTCCTCTGAAGCCGATTCTGAGGATTATAGCATCAATATCCTGCGCACTGAGCTTGTTCCAGTCAATTTCACCCTGGAATTTTGAAATGTCTATAACATTCCAGTTTACGGCATAGCGGGGTGAGTCAATATGTGTTGTGTCATATTCAGCAGCATAATCCATGCTTATGTAACCGTCTTGTCCGTCGTAACGGATGCTTCCCCAGCCGTCTTTGATTTCTGTTATGTCAACAATTGTTCCCATGGGGATTTTTGCAAGTATTTCAGACGCTGTTGTCGGTTCGCTTCTGAAATTAAGGAAATCGGCTGTTGTTATGTAATTTCCTGACCTTACAATAGTGCGGAGTGTGTAGTCGGGCATGGTATAGCCTTTGATTTTTGACAGTGAAAGGTCATACATTTTCTTTTTTACAGTGTTATCGTCATCACCGATTATAGCTGTTACATATTGATTGTCACAGTAGGTTACGATTCCGCATAATGCAAGAATCCCGTTTTCTGCAATGAAAATCAATTCACCTTCCTGGGGAATATGATTGTCGTCTGTAATGATTTTGTCTTTGCCGTCATAGAAAGAAAACAGCTCGTCAACGGTAACAACATGGGGGATTGACTCCTCGGAAATACCTGCCTTCAGTACACACCATGCAATAAAGGATGCGCTCCAGTTGTCTGATTTGTTACCTGTAACACTGTCAAACATTGAGCCGTTTTCATCTGATGTATAGCCTGTTTTTGTTTCTGCATGCCCGATAAAATCCTTGAGCAGATTGCCTGTGTTGGTGTATGTTTTATCATCTTCCTGTGCAGCAGCAAATACAGATAATGAAAACATAAATGTCAGGCAGAGAAGAACGGAAAGAAATTTTTTCATTTTATTATCCTTTCATTTTATAATATGCTTATATTATGCATGATGTAAAATATTAATACAAGCGTATAATAATGGAAATCAGAAGAAGAATTTCCTTGAAAGCCAGTCATAGAGCTTTTTATTTCTGTCTGTTGCAATGAAAAATACAAGCAGAATAAGGCATGAAACACCTATAATCAATGTGATGTAAGTTGCAATTACAGAGTATCTGTACAGATTGATTACAAGACATGTGAAAATATCTGCAGCAGTAAAGAATGTAAGGATTGCAATTGCACTTTTCACCTTTGTGGGCTTTTTGGAAAAATAGTAATTGAGCAAGGCAATCATCAGGAATATTCCTGCATCAAGAGGTAATGCAAGCTTCCAGAACCAATCTCCCGAGCCTGTTGAATTCAGGTAATAGAAAACAAAAATGTATACAGCCGTTGCGATTGCATCAACAGTCAGTATTATATAAGGATGTGTTTTCTTTATTATGAACGGGAAAACAAAAAGGAACCAGAACATAAGTGATGATGAAACTACATAAACACTCCACAGCAATTCAGGCGTCAGAAGAAGATTTGTGATTATGCATACAATGTTCGGTATAAGCATGAGAATGGAAATAATAATCGCACCGAACCTGCTTTTTGTTTCCTTCGGAAGCTCAATTCTTTCGGGAAATGCAGGAGTATAATCAGTATTGTTCAGTTCATTGGGATTTATAACGGGTGTATCGCAGAGAGCACACTTTTTTGTGCCTGCACTGAGTTCTACACCGCAATTTACACAGTAAGACATACGGTTCTCCTTATTGCTTATTGCTTTCAATTTTTACATGTATACCTTCTCTGACAAGGAATCTGAAGAATTCTCTTTCAACGTCAGTTTCTTTATACATGTTTGAAAATGTTATTGCCATTGTGTTTCCGATAGAAGCGGCACCGACTCTGGCACCGTTGAGTCTGCCGGGGCTTGGCATAAGAATGAAGCTTTCAATATGCTCCATCATTTCATCGGGCACCTTTGCAACACCGAGATTTGTAAATACGGATGTTGTTGTTTTTTCTGCACCGAATACAAAAACAAGACCGACTGCAAGATCTTTTATAAACAACGGAATGAACCTCATGAAAGGATTTTTCTCCATTGCAAGGTTTGCTGCAAACATAACGGAAAGATGCTTCGGATTGTTTGTGAGCCTGAGACTGAGTGAAAGGTGTCTTAACACTTCTTCAAATGTGTAATCTCCCCAGTTGGGGTCAATACGCAGATTGTAGTTGACGGAGAAGTTTCTGAGCGTTTTTGAGGGAAACTGATTTCTCGAATTAACGGGAATCTGCATGCATACATCCTTCTGCTTTTTGCCTTCAGCCTTCTGGAACTGAATGTGCAGATACATAAGTATACCTGCAAGGTATTCGGTGATTGTTACACCGTATTGCTTGGCTTTTGCTTTGACTTCATCAACGGGAACATAGCCTGTCGTGATGATTGATGTATGCTTCGGCATTCTTGTGCCTTTTTTATGATAGGTTTTGAATAAAGGCAGCTTCTCAGAACCTGTCTTTGAAGCATATTTTACGAATGAATCTTCAATTTCCTCAGCCTTCGGTTCTTCGTTGATATCAAGAACCATACCGCCGACAGGAATGTCATATCCCTTGAGCCTTAAGTATTCTGCTGTGATTGTATTCAGGAATACACATGCTCCGAAGCCGTCTGTAAGGGCATGGAATATTTCAAGCGATATTCTGTTTTTATAGTAGAAAATTCTGAACATGTATCTGTTATCTTCGTTGAATTTGATACGGCGGCAGGGATTATTTGCGTCGGGAAGAATAACGGGTGGTTCGGGATTTTTTTCAATATAATGCCAGAAAAAACCGTTACGGAGTCTGACCGCCATGGTAGGAAACCTCGGCAGACATCTTTTTGTAGCTTCTGTCAGCAGCTCGGGGTCAACCTCTTCCTTAAGGTTTATTGACGCCCTGATGACATTTGACCATGTCTGGGTGTTCTGCCCGGGAAAGACAGTGCCGGCATTGTCAAGCTTGAACCATGTTTTGTTTTTTATGTTTTTCTTTATTTTTTTCATCTGTATTTATATCAGAAAGAATTGTTGATTTCATTGACAAGCTCGTCAAGAAGCTTGTCCTCGGGCACCTTTCTGAGTATTTCCCCTTTTTTGAAAATAAGTCCGCAGCCGTCACCGCCTGCAATACCGATATCGGCTTCTCTTGCTTCTCCGGGACCGTTTACAATACAGCCCATGATTGCAACCGTGATTTCTTTATTGCAGTCCTTAAGCTTTTCCTCAGCTTCGGCTGCGAGCTTTATAAGGTCAATTTTTGTTCTTCCGCAGGTAGGGCATGAAACAAATTTTATACCCTTGTTACGAAGACCGAGAGCTTTTAAAAGGTCGTATGCCACATAAATTTCTTTTACGGGGTCTGCAGTGAGTGATATTCTCATTGTATCACCGATACCGTTGAGAAGCAATGCTCCGAGACCTGCAGAGGATTTGATTATTCCCATCCTCTCTGTTCCTGCTTCCGTTACACCGATATGTAAGGGATAGTCACATTTTTCACCGACAATACTGTAGGCTTCAAAGGATTTCATTACATCTGATGATTTGAGTGACAGAATTATATTGTCAAAATCAAATTTTTCAAGAAGTGAAGCATGATACATTGCGCTTTCGGCAAGTGCTTCGGGAGTAGGAGAGCCGTATTTTGCAAGAATCTCCTTTTCAAGAGAGCCTGAATTTACACCGATTCTTATGGGAATGTTCTTTTCTCTGCACTTGTCGGCAACGGCTTTTACCCTGTCATCTGAACCGATGTTGCCGGGGTTGATTCTGATTTTGTCAATTCCTGCCTCTGCACATTCGAGAGCAATTCTGTAATCAAAATGAATGTCAGCAACAACGGGAATTGAAAGCTTTTCCTTGAGCTTGTATACGGTGTTGACGCAATCAAGGTCAGGAACAGCAGTTCTGATTATTTCACAGCCTGCCTTTTCAAGTCTTAATGCCTGTTCAACACAGGCGTCAGCATCTGATGCAAGAGTGTTGAGCATTGACTGTACTGCAATCGGGTGATTTCCGCCGATTGTGATGTTGCCTATTTTAACTTCCTTTGCTTTTCGTCTTGTGTACATATGATCACCTTTTGATAAATCAGAATTTGTCGGGATAATGCACAATGCAAAATGCATAATGCACAATTATATGTTTCTCATCGTATGGGCTGCCATTGGCAGTCCGTCGTAATACAAACATATTTCGTAGGGCGGCTTGCCCTCAAGCCGCCGATTGCGGAGTGTAACGGAGCAATAACGGTGGCACACCGTTCTATTACAACAAATTCAATATTCAGATTTGTCTGATAGTGGAAATCAAAGATTTCCAATTTGTCTTCGACAAATCGGCGGGTTGAGG
>JAFUIY010000114.1 GCA_017473925.1 Clostridia bacterium
GCAATTACCTGCCTCATGCATACACTCAAAACTGTGTTTGCTATGCAGGCACCCATGATAACGACACTCTTAAAGGTTGGCTTCAAATTATTAATTATGACGACCATAAAATGGCGGTTGACTATCTTGGGCTTAACAACGACGAAGGATATATCTGGGGGCTTTTACGAGGCGGTATGAGCAGTGTTGCGCGACTGTTTGTGGCTCAGATGCAAGATTATCTTGAACTTGACAACAGCGCGCGTATGAATACTCCGGGTAAGAGCGAAGGCAACTGGCTGTGGAGAATGCTCCCAGGTCGCCTTACAAGCGAATTGTCTTCCAAAATTGCCCGAATGACTCATCTTTACAATCGAACTAATAATGGTACTTTATAAAAACACAAACAAAAAAGACATCCTATTGGATGTCTTTTTTTGTAACAACAATTATGCACACTAATTGTTATAAGTCCAGAGAATTTTCACAGAAATAATTCTGTTGACATTCTATTGCATGTGTGTTAGAATTCTAATAGAACCCAAAGAAAAGGTGGTAGAATTCTATGGATTATGAAAAAATTATTGTTGAATTATTATCCCGCATTCAAACACTTGAGGAACAAGTGGCTTTTCTTATGACAGACAAAGAAAATCAACAAAAGAAAGAAACTACTAAAATGACAACAAATGATATTCGTGAGTATATTAAAGTTTTAAAGAACAATGCAAAAAACTCAGGCAAAGAGAAATTGATATTAACTGCAAGAGACATTCATGGAGAATTAAACTTAAAAAGCAGATATCCTATGGTTTGTAATGCTATGAGAGACTGTATGGGAGAAAGAGATATAATTTTATTTCAGCCCCCAAAAGGAAATTCCTCTACTCTTGAAATCGAATATAAGCTTTAATAGTTGCAGGTGAACAAAATGGCTAAAAAAACAAATAAAGGCAGACGGATCGGTTTATTCATCGGCGGAGTAACATACGGTTTAGTTCGTGGTATATTTTTTGATAATAAATATGTTCGTAAACATAAAAGAAGATTTTAACATTCAATACTTTATTTATGACCGCAAAAAATCAATAGTTTCATAATCGGTTATGTCGGTCGTTCGAATCCACATAGTCTTAAATCTTAGTGATATTGTACCTACGGCACAGTGATATTTTCGCTTTGCGAAAGTGATATTGAAACCTGCGGTTTCAGTGATATTATATTCGCCAATAACTGCCCGAAGGGCAATATCACTCGGCGTAGCCCGAATATCACTGCATAGCAATATCACTCGCCGCAAGGCGAATATAACTGAAAAAGACGATTGCTTTCGCAATCGTCTTTTTCTGGTGGAAGAGGGTGGATTCGAACCACCGAAGTCGTTGACGGCAGATTTACAGTCTGCTCCCTTTGGCCACTCGGGAACTCTTCCAACTTATTCTGTTTTGTCGAGAGAGCATAAAAATGGAGCTGGTGGACGGACTCGAACCCCCGACCTGCTGATTACAAATCAGCTGCTCTACCAACTGAGCTACACCAGCAACTCTCAACGCGAGACATAATATACCACACCGAAACACAAATGTCAATACCTTTTTTTAATTTTTTCAAAAAAATTTTCACCATTTGTTTTTTTGTGTCGTTTCAGAGCTGTGACATCGAAACACGGCAATGACATGTTATTTATTATATAATTTATTTTATAAATAAATAAAAAAATACTTGTACTGAGAATTCTGATATGATATAATAAAGTGATTTAATATATAAAAACTGTATTCAATAGTTTTTTAAACAAAATATTGTATTTAATTCAGAACAGGAGATAAACATGAAGAGATTGCAGGAATTTACAAAAGACGAGCTTCAGGCATTTGTTGCTGAAAATAAGAAGCGTTACGACGATATCAAGGCTCAGGGGCTTTCAATTGACATGTCAAGAGGCAAGCCCTCACCTGTACAGCTTGATATGGCTTTTGAGGATTTTAAAAAGGCATTTGAAATTACAGATTATCAGAGCAAGACAGGCTTTGACTGCAGAAACTACGGTCTTCTTGACGGTGTTCAGGAGGCAAAGGAGCTTTTTGCTGAGCTTTTAGGCGTTGAAACAAAGAATATCATCATGGGCGGTAATGCAAGCCTTGAGCTGATGTTCAGCTTTATTTCACAGTGCTGGAGCCACGGTATCGGCGGCTGCAAGCCCTGGAGTCAGCAGGAAGATGTAAAGTTCATTGCTGTTGTACCCGGTTATGACCGTCATTTCGGTATTGCAGAATATTTCGGCATAAAGATGGTCAATGTGCCCATCAGCGAAACAGGCCCCGATATGGATAAGGTTGAAGAGCTTGTCAAGGACCCCTCAGTCAAGGGTATGTTCTGTGTTCCCAAGTATTCAAATCCCGACGGCTTCACATATTCCGAGGAAACTGTTGAACGCCTTGCAAAGATGAAGCCCGCGGCACCTGATTTCAGAGTAATCTGGGACAATGCTTACATCATTCACGAGGTTTATGAAGAGGGTGATGAGCTTGCAAACATCTTTGATTATGCAAAGAAATACGGAACTGAAGACAATTTCGTTGAGTTCTGCTCAACCTCAAAGGTTACTTTCCCCGGTGCAGGCATCTCTGCTCTTGCCGCATCAGACAACAATATAAAAGAAATTCTTAAGAGACTCACAATCCAGATTATCAGCTATGACAAGATGAATCAGCTCCGTCATGCAAAGATGTATCCCACGGTTGACGCCCTTAAGGCTGTTATGAAGAAGCATGCGGCAATCATGCGTCCCAAGTTCGATGCTGTCCTTGATATGCTTGAAAAGGAGCTCGGCGGTCTCGGTATTGCATCATGGCACAAGCCCGGCGGCGGATATTTCGTATCTCTCAATGTTGACACAGGCAGTGCAAAATATGCAGGTCAGCTTTGTAAGGAAGCAGGACTTACACTCACAGGTGTAGGTGCAACATTCCCTTATAAGAATGACCCCGAGGATAAGAACATCAGAATTGCGCCTTCATATCCTTCAGTTGAAGAGCTTGAAAAGGCTGCAGAGCTTCTTTGTGTAGCAGTCAAGCTTGCAGCTGCAGAGGCACTGTCATGATAAGGGTCGGTCACGGTTACGATGTCCACCGTTTTGCTGAAAACAGAGAGCTGTTTTTAGGCGGTGTGAAAATAGATTATGAATTCGGCCTTTTGGGTCATTCCGATGCAGACGTACTTCTCCATGCAGTAAGCGATGCACTTTTAGGTGCAGCCGCACTCGGTGACATAGGAAGGCATTTCCCCGACAGCGATGAACGCTATAAGGGTATCGACAGCATGATACTTCTGAAGCATGTTGTCGCATTACTTAAAGAAAAAGGCTATACTGTTGTCAATATTGATGCAACAGTTATAGCACAGAAACCCAAAATCGGTAAGTTTACCCGTCAGATGGCTGAAAACATTGCTTCTGCATGTCAGATTGATTCAGACTGTGTGAATGTCAAGGCCACTACGGAGGAAAATCTCGGTTTTACGGGCAGACTTGAGGGAATATCCTCACATGCTGTCTGTCTTATTGAAAAATAACGGTTATTATACTCAAACTGACTTCAGGCGGTGATTTGATTGAAATTTTCAGGTTTACTTTCAATTTCAGACACTCTTGCATCCACATGGGATAAGTTTGCAGGTGCCTTTATGAGTTTTAACTCAATCAAGGATGTTATCGATATTCTTTTCGTTGCATTCATTGTGTATGCAATCATTATTCAGATGAGGAAAACCCAGTCTATCCAGATTATGAAGGGTGCTGCACTTATTGTTGTGCTTTACCTTTTTGTCAACCTGCTTGAGATGAATGCAAGTAAATTCATTTTCAGCAATGTTTTCGGTGACCTGCTTGTTATTCTTGTCATCGTTTTCAGCGGTGAGATAAGGCAGGCACTCGAAAGAATGGGACAGAAGAAGAATTTTGCCGTCCTTTCGTTGTTCAGCTCAAAGGCAGACACCGATGAAACATACGATGTCATCAACAACGTGTGCCGTGCATGTGCCGAGATGAGCGAAAATAAGGTCGGTTCACTTATTGTTTTTCAGAGGAAATCATTGCTCGGTGACATCACAAGACAGAGTACACCCGTTGATTCATGTGTCACAACGGAAATGCTGCTGAGCATATTCTATCCCAAGGCTGCTCTTCATGACGGTGCGATTGTCATTAAAGACGGAAGAATCGTCGCTGCAAGATGTGTTGTGCCTCTCAAAAACGAAAAGGAAGTCACCGAGCATGTGGGAACCCGTCACAGAGCTGCAATGGAGGTTTCTCTCCGTTCAGATGCAATCGCCGTTGTCACAAGTGAGGAGACAGGCATTATCTCCGTTGCAAAGGACGGTAAGCTCCAGAGAGGTCTTTCCGATGCAGAGCTTCGTGAAATACTTGCAGAGCTTCTTGTCGGCTCCGATGACGATAATGAACAGGGAAAGAAAAAGTTTTCATTTAAAAAGTCAAAGGGGGATAAGACAAAATGAGTAATGCTCCCGTTAAAAAAGAACATAAAGTGAAGACCTTCAACGACCTTATGAACAACAATAAGTTTGTACTGCTTCTTTCACTTATCATCGCATTTTTTATCTGGCTTGCAGTTGCGATGTATGCAAGCCCTGAGGAATCATACACGATTTATAACATACCCATTACGGTAAACACCGAAAACAGCCTTGTTGCACAGAAGGGCTACAAGAATTTCTGGCAGAGCGATGAAGCTATCGATGTCACCGTTACGGGTCCGAGATATCTTATAACAAGACTTACTCCTGACGATATTCTTGTTTCGGCAAACCTTAATACGGTTGATTCTGCAGGTGTTTCAAAGCTTTCACTGCGTGTCAGCCTTAAGCAGGAGAGTCAGGATATCACAATTTCCCAGCAGTCAAAGACAAGTGTCAATATATATTTTGATGCTGAGCTTGAAAAGGAAGTAAATATATTCCTTGACAAGACTGTTTTTGATAACAAGCTTGCAGAGGGCTATCAGCTGCGTTCAGTTGACCTTCCCGTAACATCTGTTAAAATTACGGGACCTGCAACAGAGGTCAACAAGATTGTCCGTGCAGAAGCAACACCGATACTGCCTGAGGAGCTTCTTTTTGAATCATCGACAATTCCTCTTGAAATGAGCTTCCAGGGTAACAGTGCATCTGACACTGTTTCAATCAACCAGTATGTAAGATATGTTGAACAGCAGGATTATTTCGTAAAGGTCAATATTGACAGAATTGCGGAACTCACACCAACAGTTGAGTTCACAGGTGAAAAAACAGGAGATGTCACAGTCTCATTCAACACTGAAACAATAATTGCAAAAATTGATACCGAATCAGAATACGACAGTAATGAAATTTCCATTCTGACAGTTGATTATGAATCACTTGAAGATGGTGACAATGAGTTTTCTGTCATGTCAGGAGACATAGAACTGCCCGAAGGGGTAAAGATTCCTGACGAAGAATTTGAATTTATCATAACAATAAAGCTTACAACCTGAAAGGAGTGACGGTCAGTGCATAAAAGAATAATATCGTTTGTTGCTGTTATTATTGCCGTGATAACTGTATTCACGGGCTGTGATGTACTGACCTTCAACTCAGCAGAGAACCTTGTAAGACCTCCCAAGCTGTCAGGTGATGACGGTGCTCTGCAGGCGGCGTTTGAGGCAGCCATTGCGGAAAAGGGTGAATATATACTCAGATATCCCGTTGCAGGCTCCCACCGTTCAGCCTTTGTCCGTTATGACTGTGACGGTGACAAGAGTGATGAAGCCTTTGTTTTCTATTCACTCAAGGCAGAGGAAATGGTAATAAACATGTATGTGTTTGATTATGCAGACGGAAAATGGGAAGCAAAGGAGACCACTCCCGGTGAGGGTAACGATGTATATGCCATTGAATTCAGCGACCTGAATGATGACGGTGTATCTGAAATCCTTGTCGGTTGGTCATCCATGGATTCAAAAACCAACAAGAAGCTGTCTGTCTATTCATCCGATAAGTCGGGAAAGAACATGGATTACAAGGTGCTTGCAATCGAAACCTATACAAGCATGTTCCCCGTTGACCTTGATGATGACGGTGAAAAGGAGATTCTCGTCGCTCTCATCAATTCAACCTCCGATGCATATACAACAGATGCAAGACTTCTGAAAATGGTTAAAACGGATAATAATGATTATCAGATAAATGCAGTCGGGCAGATAAGTCTTTATTCTGAGATTACTGCAATCAGCTCTATTACATCGGGCTGGGCAGATGGCAGAAAGTATGTCTATATTGATGAAGCTGGCAATGACTCTTACCTGACGGAGCTTGTTTACTGGGACGGTGAAAACAATACCCTTGCAACTGCATTTTCCGTTGATATGCTGACGGTTGCATCCTGTCCCACAAGCCGTTCACTGCCTCTTGAATGTGCAGATGTAGATAAGGACGGCGAAATTGAAATCCCTGCAACAACACTGATGCCCGAGAGCCTGATTATCAGGAAAAATCCTGAAACGGGAATTGCTGCAGGTCATGAAAATGTTTATATCATAAACTGGAATAAATACGATGAGGGCGGCTTTACTCCCGTACACAGCTATTTCAGTAATGAGGATGACGGCTTCAGATTTGTCTATGACAGTGAGGTCATGTCTGACTGGTGTGTGATGTTCTATCCTGATGAAAGAATTTCCCAGTTTTTCAGGCTTCCCGAAACGTCAGACGAAAATGAAATTGCCGAGCCTGAGCTTCTCTTTACCATAACCGTTGTCCCTGCAGGTGAAACGGTGAGCATCGGCACTTATCTCATTTCGGGCGAAAATGTAAAATACACATGTGAAATCACTGAAGCGGGCGAGAGTGCAGGGCTTACCCGTACAAACATAGTTTCATATTTTTCTCTTATCTAAAAGGGGTATTATAATGAAAAGAATTCTTATTGCCGAAGACGAAACCGCCATAAGAGAGTTTATTGTAATAAATCTCAGAAGAAGCGGTTATGATGTCGTCGAGGCGGCAAACGGCAGGATTGCCATTGAAAAATACAACGAATGTGACGGCGATTTTGATGTCGCACTCCTTGATATAATGATGCCCGAGGTTGACGGCCTTGAGGTCTGTAAATATCTGAGGCAGAAGAGCAGTACAATCGGCATTATAATGCTCACTGCAAAGTCTCAGGAAATGGACAAGGTCACAGGGCTTCTCGTAGGTGCTGATGACTATGTCATCAAGCCCTTCTCACCGTCAGAGCTTATGGCGAGAGTTGATGCTATTTACAGGCGTGTTTCCGTAAATAAAGAGTTTTCCGACAAGAATAAGGGCTCGGGCGATATACTCACAAGCGGTGAATTCACCCTTAATATGCGTACAAGGAGCCTTAACAAAAACGGTGAGGAAGTTGAACTCACTCAGGTTGAATTCCAGATAATGGAATATGTCATGCGTAATCCCGATGTGCCTCTGTCAAGGCTTGATATCCTTGAGTATGTATGGGGTACGGACTATTACGGTGACGAAAAGGTTGTCGATGTCAATATCAGAAGACTGAGAATGAAAATTGAGGAGGATTCCTCTGCTCCCGAGCACCTTCTGACTGTGTGGGGACTCGGATACAAATGGATTCCCTGATTTTTATAAATAAATGAAAAGGAGGCGTACAGATGCGTTCAGGCGGTATTACAAGGCGTTGGGTTGTGAATACTCTCAGCTTTATTATAATGATTCTTGTTGTTGTCAATGTGAGTGCATCTGTTGCCATAAAAAGCTATTATTATCAGATGGCTGAAAGCACAATTGACTCAAAGGTGCAGAAAACGGCAGTCCAGAGCTTTTTCAAGAATTATATAGATGCCGGTAAAAAGACCTTTGAGGAGGGTGCGATAGAATTTGTCGAAAGCTTCGGCTACAGATATCTTATGCATGTCTGGGCTGTTGATAAAGACGGTGATGTTATAATTTCCTCTGCAGGCTTCTCCGTTGACGATGCCGTTGATATGCCCGATTACACAGAGGCGTCCCTTTCCGAAAGCGGCACTGCAATGTGGACGGGGCTCAACAGTCAGGGTGAAAAGATTCTTGCAAAGACCTTCATTATCGTCAATTCTGACGGTACACAGGCAGGTGCTGTCAGGCTTATTGTTTCTCTTCAGGATCTTGACAGACAGCATATTATGTACACGGTGTTTGTTTCAATGCTTTGTCTTATGGCTTTTGCTCTTGTTGCCGTTTCGGGTATGTTCTTCATCCGTTCAATCGTACGGCCTGTTGTCAGGATAAACGAAACCGCAAAGCTTATTGCAAAGGGTGACTTCAATGCACGTGTTGAGAGCACCGACAATAACGACGAAATCAGTGAGCTGTGTGACACTGTCAACTATATGTCAGAGGAGATTGCCCGTTCGGACAGAGTCAAGAATGACTTTATCTCCACTGTTTCCCATGAGCTGAGAACACCTCTCACAGCCATAAAGGGCTGGGCTGAAACCATAAGGGATATCGGTGACGAGGAGATGACTGCAAAGGGTATTGAGGTCATCATCAGTGAATCTGACAGACTTTATAATATAGTTGAGGACCTGCTTGACTTTTCAAGAATGCAGAGCGGCAGAATGGTAAAAAGACCTGAGCCGGTCGATATGATTCAGGAGCTTAACAATGCTGTTGCAGTTTTTGATGACCGTTCAAAGCGTGAAGGTATTTCACTTATATATACGGCACCTGATGAGATTGCTCCCATGACTGCCGACAGAAATCTTATAAAACAGGTTTTTGCAAACATTCTTGACAATGCATTCAAATATACTGAGCAGGGCGGCAGAGTTGCCGTCTTTGCCGAAGTAACGGATACGGATGTTATAGTTTCAATTGCAGATACAGGCTGCGGTATTTCAAAGGAAGACCTGCCTCATGTAACTGAAAAATTCTATAAAGCAAATATGTCTGTAAGGGGCTCGGGTATCGGACTTGCCGTTGTTGACGAAATAGTCAGGCTTCATGACGGCAGACTCGATGTCGCAAGCACGGTAGGTAAGGGTACTGTTGTTACCGTCATATTCCCCATAGACAATACACTGGTATGAAAGGATGAGTAAAATGGCTCAGAAAAATAAAGAAGTAAAAAATCCGAGGCTCGGTAAAGCGGGCGGTCAGGCTCTCATGGAGGGTATTATGATGAACGGTCCTCAGGGTGCCGCAATGTCTGTCAGAAAAACTGACGGCTCAATTGTCACAGTGCCCAAGGAGTTCAAACATGTAAAAGACAAGGTAAAGTTCTTAGGACTTCCCGTTATCAGAGGTATTGTCAATTTCGTTGAATCAATGCTTCTGGGCTACAAGTGTCTTATGGAGTCGGCAGAGCTTTCGGGACAGCTTGAGCTTGAAGAATCGGAAGAGAATATGTAAAAGCTTGATAAGTGGCTCAGCGACCATTTCGGTCCTAAGATGATGGCTGTCATTTCAGGTATTGCAATGGTTCTCGGTGTTGCGCTTTCATTCGTTCTCTTTGTTTATGTTCCCTCAATCATTGTAAGACTTTTTGATACTCATGTGCTTAATGATTTTATGCTCAACAATGCAATGCGTCCTCTTATTGAAGGCATAATCAGAATTGCAATTTTCATAGGCTATCTTGCAGCCGTTACAAACATGAAGGACATAAAGCGTGTATTCATGTACCACGGTGCAGAGCATAAGACAATCTTCTGCTATGAAGCAGGTGAAGAGCTCACCGTTGAAAATGTAAAGAAGTATTCCCGTTTCCATCCCAGATGCGGAACAAGCTTCATGTTCATCATGCTCATTTTCTCAATCCTTGCTTCATCAATTCTTGCAGTTATTCTCAAACAGTTCCCGAATCTTATGATCGGTGACGCTCACATTCTCAATGTCACATGGGCATGGTCAATCATCAAGGTGCTTGTTCTTCCCCTTGTAATGGGTGTGGGTTATGAGTTCCTGAAATTCTCAGGCAAATACAGCGAAAGTAAGGTTATGAAGGTGCTCATCGCTCCCGGTCTCTGGATGCAGAGGCTCACAACAAAGGAGCCTGAGGATGACATGATTGAAGTAGGCATCACTGCTTTGAAGGCTGTTACAGAGGGGCTTCCCGTACAGGAAAGCACTGAAGAGGAAAAGGAAAGTGACTGATTTAAAAGCACTTGTGACCGAAGCATCAGGGAGGCTTGTGACGAGTGATGCTCCCGATGTGGATGCATATGAAATCCTCAGAAAAGTGACGGGATTTTCACGGCATGATATACTCATTGAGCCCGTAAGGGATATGAGTGAAGAAGAAAAAGCACTTTTCTGTTCGCTTGTTGAGAAAAGGGCAACGGGTTATCCTCTGCAGTACATTCTCGGCGAATGGGACTTTTACGGCAACACATTTTTTGTGAACGAGGGTGTCCTCATTCCCCGTAATGAAACGGAGCAGATAGCCGATGAAGCGTGCCGTTTCCTTAAAAATAAGGAAAAAAAGGTTGTTTTTGACCTTTGTTCCGGCAGCGGCTGTATAGGACTTTCAGTGGCTGTCAACAATCCCCGGTGTGAAGTGTTTCTTTTTGATGTTTCTCCTGAAGCAGTTGAGTGCTCACGCAGAAATACAGACAACCTTTCTCTTGACAATGTGAAGATTTTTGATTATGATATCTTTCACGGTTTTGAAAAAACAGGGCTTCCGAGACCCGATGTGATTCTTTCAAACCCTCCGTATGTCACAAGGGAAGAGTTCATGACACTTCAGACAGAGATTTTTTACGAGCCCGAAAGGGCAATTGTGTGTGAGGGCGACGGTCTTGATTTTTACAGATGCATCTGTGAAAAATGGCTGCCTTACCTCAATGACGGAGGCTTCTTCATGCTTGAAAGCGGAGAAGAACAGCCTTTGCAGATAGTTGATATTATGAAAAACAGTAAAGCGTTCAGCATTGATAAATATAATGTAATGTGCTGTGACGATATGTACGGCGTGTGCCGTTTTGTTAAGGGAGGTTAAACAATGCTTTTTGATATAATGAGATATATCAGCAACGGTGAATATGCTCTGATGCTTGTCAACCTTGCTTCAATCGCCTTTGTTGTTTTCTGCACACTTCCCGTGCATGAATTTGCTCATGCGTGGACTGCAGTAAAGCTCGGCGATGACACACCCAGACTTCAGGGAAGACTTACGCTCAGACCTATGGCTCACATTGATATAATGGGCGCACTGATGATACTGCTTGTAGGCTTCGGCTATGCAAAGCCCGTCCGTGTCAATATGCATAACCTTAAAAACGGCAGAAAGAGCTTTGCTCTTGTTGCAATTGCAGGTCCTCTTTCAAATCTTGTTATGGCACTTGTTTTCACATTCCTGCAGATACTGATTTATGTCATAGCTGTAAAGGCTTCATTACCCATTGTTGTCTATACCGTGCTGGGCAGCTTCTTTGCCTTTGCTTCATCAATAAACATTTCCCTTGCCGTCTTCAATCTTCTTCCCATTCCTCCTCTTGACGGCTCAAGAATCGCAAACCTTATACTTCCTTCAAAGTATTATTTCACAATAATGAAATATGAAAGATATATAATGATAGGTATGTTTGTTCTTCTGTGGACAGGTATCCTCACAAAGCCTCTGTCACTTCTTTCCGGACTTGTTTCAACAGGCTTTGAATATATCTGCGAATTACCCTTCAGATTGGCAGGTTTGATTTGATATGGACAGACCGCAATATAAAACTGAGGTTTTTGAAGGGCCTCTTGACCTGCTTCTTCACCTGATTTCAAAGCACAAGCTCAATATAAATGATATTCCCATTTTTGAGCTTGTGGAGCAGTACATAGCATATGTTCAGATGATGCAGGACGATAATATGGAAATCGCCAGCGAGTTTCTCGAAATGGCTGCAAGACTTGTATATATCAAAACAGTATCACTTCTTCCCGTTTATGAGGAAGCCGAAACTCTTAAAAGAGAGCTGACAGGTGAGCTGATTGAATATCAGGCATGTAAGATAATGGCAAAAAAACTGTCGGAACAGTCGGGCGGAATAGATAAAATGATCCGTCTGCCTCAGGAAGTCGAAGCAGATATGACTTATTCCAGACTGCATGATGCCCTTGAGCTTTATACGGCTTATGTCAATGCAGCAGGAAAGAAGCTCAGGAATCTTCCTCCTGCAGAGGATTCCTTCAAGGAGATTGTGGAAAAGGCTGTCGTTTCTGTTTCACTGAAGATTGACAGCATTTATTCAATCGTCATGAAGACGGGCAGAATAAAGGTATTTGACATTTTCAGCATGGCAAAAAGCAGGAGCGAGCTTGTTGCATCATTCCTTGCAGTGCTTGAAATGGCAAAGAATAACAGAGTAAAGCTCACGGGTGAAAACGAAGAGCTGAGTATTGAACTCAATTTTGACGAAAATAACGGGGAGACTGATGAAAACGGAAAAGAAGAGACTTGAAGCGGTGCTTGAAGCGGTGCTGTTTGCATCGGGTGAGCCCCTTGATATTGAAAAAACAGCGAAAGCCTTGCTCATTGACAAGGAAACAATTGAAAACTGTCTGTCTGAAATGGCAGAAAGGTATAAGGATGACTCCCACGGGATTGAGCTTCTCAATCTTGCAGGGAAGTATCAGTTTGCAACAAAAGAGGATTATGCAGCCGAAATCAGGGCTGTGCTGAGTATGAAGAAAAACACTCCGCTGTCCTCGGCAGCCTTTGAGGTGCTTGCTGTTGTTGCTTATAATCAGCCTGTAACAAAGGCTTTTATCGAGCAGGTCAGAGGTGTTGACTGCTCAGGTGTCATTTCCACTCTCTGTCAGAGAAATCTCATAGAAGAGCACGGAAGACTTGACTTACCGGGCAGACCTCTGTTATACTGTACTACAGATAACTTTTTAAGATGCTTCGAAATATCGTCTCTGGACGAGCTTCCCGAGCTTCCCGAACGAACAGCGGAAATGAAGGATGCCGAAACAGAGGATATGGAAGGGCAGATGTCACTTATTCAGTAAAAATCTTTATTTTATGAAAAGGAGGCGGTAAATTGGTTGCACTTTGTATAATTGCCGGCATAATCGTGCTTTTTGCTGCAATTCTCAGCATCAGGGCTCATATCCATGCAGAGTATGAGCACGGCAAGGACCTTGTTGTCTGGGCAAAATGGGCATTTCTGAAAATCCCCATCCTGCCACAGCCTGAAAAACCGCCAAAGGAAAAGAAAGAAAAACCGAAGGAAGAACCTCCTGCAGAGGAGGAAGCACCGAAAGAACCAAAGCCGAAGGGGCCGAATCCTCTTAAAAATATCTATGATAACGAACAGCTTGAGGGTATAATGGATATTTTCAATAAGCTTTTACAGCTTGTTGATAAATTCGGCAGAGGTGTCGTCAATTCCTTTGTTATTGACGAAATGTTCCTTGATGTAGACATCACGAAGGGTGATGCTGCTCAGACTGCAGAGGAATACGGTAAAATGTGCCGCAGGATTTTCCCTGTCATGGGTGCTGTGTGCGCAAACTGTAATGTTAAAAAGTATTCGGTCAATGTTGAACCCGATTACATAGCAAATCCGGGTGTGAGAGCTGCATTTTCAATGGAAATCTCATTAAATCCCCGTAAGCTTATCAATGCTGTCCTTGTATTCGCATTCGGTGCAGTATTCAGGCTCGGAATAAGGCTCATAAAAGACCTTAAGCCGAAGAATCCTCCCGAAAAAACGGAAGCTGCAAAGACAGAAGAAAATGCAGAAGCAACTGCAGAAAATAATGTAAATAACACAGAGAGTGGTGTAGAATAATGAAAAATCAGTCAGCAGAAAAAATTCTTGCAACAACAATTGAAAGAGTCCGTGACCTTGTTGATGTAAGCACAATCGTCGGTGAACCCATTCAGGTAAGTGCAGATATCACAATCATCCCCATTTCAAAGGTTACATACGGTTTCGCATCAGGCGGTTCAGATTTCCCCTCAAAGAACAACGTTGAGCTTTTCGGCGGCGGCGGCGGTGCAGGCATCACAATCAACCCCGTTGCATTCCTTGTTGTCAATAAGGGTGAGGTTTCAATCAAGCACATCACAGCTTCAGACAACGCTGCTGAGAGAGCTGTAAACCTTATCCCCGAAATGTTTGATAAGGTTACAAACTTTGTTGAACGCTCAAAGAAGGCTCCCGTTGAGGATGCACCCGTAATCGAAACAATTGTTGAAACAGAATAATCATAGTTATTAAATTGCCACTGCTTACATAAGTTTTTATGTAGGCGGTGGTTAGTGTGCTGAAAAAGGCAATTAATATCATAACGGTTCTGCTGTTGATAACGGCTCTGAATATTCATGTCTGCGCATTGGAGCAGGAGGCTTTATCGGCGGCAAGTGCCGTCTTGTATTTCCCTCAGGAGAATAAAATACTGTTCGAGAAGAATGCTTATGACAGACGGTCAATGGCAAGCACAACAAAAATTATGACTTCGCTCATTGCCCTTGAACAGGCGTCACCCTTTATAAGGACAGTCATCACAGATGAAATGGTCAGGGTCGAGGGTACTTCTTCGGGGCTCAGGGCAGGAGATGAAATAAGTCTTGATGACCTTGTGTACTGTATGCTCCTTGAATCGGGCAACGATGCTGCTAATGCAGTTGCATTGACTCTTGCTCCCACCTATGAGGATTTTGCTGTGATGATGAACACAAGAGCAGCGGAAATCGGCATGAAGGACACCTGCTTTGTGACACCGTCGGGGCTTGATGACGAAAACCATTACACAACGGCTTATGATATGGCTTTGCTTACGGCAGAAGCTCTGAAGAATGACTATTTTGTAAGCATATGCTCCGAAAAAAAATATACGGTAGATTTTCATTCATCAGACAAAACCGTTACACTGTATAATCACAACCGTCTGCTTGATTCATATGACGGATGTATCGGTGTGAAAACGGGATTTACAAAGAAAAGCGGCAGATGTCTTGTTTCGGCAGCTGAGAGAAACGGCACTGTGCTGGTTGCCGTCACACTCAATGCAGGTGATGACTGGAATGACCACACCAAAATGCTTGATTACGGCTTTTCGCTGATTGCAGAAAAGGAAATTGACTGCGATTTCAGCTCATTTTCCGTGCCTGTAACGGGCGGTGTGAGTGAAAGTGTCCTTATACACGGAGCTGAAAGAAAAGTCTTTGTTTCAGATACGGAAAAGGAAATTACAAGAAGAATCTGTCTTGAAAAATTTTTATATGCCCCTGTTAAAAAGGGCAGTATCATCGGCTATGCCGAATATATTGCAGAGGGCAGAGTGATTGAGAAAATCCCTCTCACTGCTGCATCGGATGTTGAAAAAACACAACATAAAAATATATTTGACAGGCTCGGCTGCCTGTCTGACAGTTGGTGAAAAAATGGCTGACAATAAAATAAGATTGCAGAAATTCCTTGCAGAAAACGGAGTTGCTTCCAGAAGAAAATCAGAGGAGCTTATTGAAAGAGGCAAGGTAAGAGTCAACGGACATCCTGCTCAGCTCGGTGATAAGGTTGACCCAAAAAGAGATATTGTAACCGTTTCAGGTGAAAGAATTGAGCCCGTAGCATCGGGTAATGTATATATCATGCTCAACAAGCCCAGAGGATATGTCACCACAATGAGTGACGAAATGGGCAGAAAGTGTGTTGCAGAGCTTGTTGCCGAGGTTGAGGAGAGAATTTTCCCCGTAGGCAGACTTGATAAGGATTCCGAAGGTCTTCTTCTTTTCACAAATGACGGAGAATTTGCAAACATGATGACACATCCCTCAATGCACATTTCAAAGACATACCGTGTGACTGTGAAGCCTGCTGCCGATGAGGAACAGCTCATTGCACTTTCATCGGGTGTTGAAATCGACGGCAGAAAAACAATGCCTGCATCTGTTCAGGTCATGAGTGAGGACAGTGACAGAAGCGTGCTTCAGATTACCATTCATGAGGGCAGAAACAGACAGATAAGAAAGATGTGTGAAGCTGTAGGCCTTGAAACAATCCGTCTTAAAAGGATTTCAATGGGCTCCCTTAAGCTCGGCTCACTTCCCGTGGGCAAATTCAGGGACCTTAAAAAGGAAGAGGTTTCTGCACTGAAAAGGTCTGCACAGAAGGCAAAATCTGCAAATGAGCAGAAAAAGGGCGGCAGAAGGTAAAATTTCTCATTTATAAAATTATCCCGTCAGGCAAAACTACTCATGACGGATTCAGTTATGAAAAAGCGTTTGCAGCTGTATCCGTCAGGTCTGTGTCTGACGGATACAGGCCTTTGTTTTTAAGGCTTTTATGTTGACATTTATATGTCAATATATTATAATAGATTAAATAAACAAGAAGGGGTGGTCATATGGTAAGAAGTATGACCGGATACGGCAGAGCGAGTGAGCTTATAGACGGTATGAGCATTACCGTTGAGCTTAAAAGCGTCAACAGCCGTTATCTTGAATTTTCATCAAGAGTATATAAAAACTATTCATTCCTTGAGGACAAGCTGAAGACTTATGTCCGTCAGCTTATTTCAAGAGGTAAGGTTGAATGCAGCGTTCAGATTGATGCACTTGAAACAGATGATGTTATCGTTCAGCTCAATGAATCACTTGCATCAGGTTACATAAATGCAGTCAATACACTGTGTGAGAAGTATAACCTTGAAAATGATTTCACAGTTTCCCGTCTGGCATCCCACAATGATATTTTCCTTATCAGGAAGGCACCTGCAGACGAGGAAAAAATATGGAATGCCGTTCAGACAGTTCTCCTTAAGGCAACTGAAAACTTTGTTGCAATGAGAGAGACTGAGGGCGTGAAGCTCAGGGACGACATCCTTTCAAGGGCAGACACAATTATCTCCCTTGTTGAAAAGGTAGAGGAGCGTTCACCTCAGACGGTGAAAGAATATAACGAAAAGCTTCTCGGCAGAATGCGAGACCTTCTCGGCGATGCAAATGTTGACGAGCAGAGGCTTCTTACCGAAGCTGCCATCTTTGCAGACAAAATTGCCGTTGCAGAGGAAACCGTCAGACTCAGAAGCCACATTGACCAGCTTCATGCTTTCATGGAGCTCACGGAGCCCATGGGCAGAAAGCTTGATTTCCTTGTTCAGGAAATCAACCGTGAAGCCAACACAATCGGCTCAAAGGCCAATGATATCGAAATTGCAAGAATTGTGATTGATATCAAGGCAGAGGTTGAAAAAATCAGGGAACAGATTCAGAATATCGAATAAATTGAAGGGGAGTCCGTCTCATGAAGCTTGTTAATATCGGATTCGGCAATATGGTCAACTCAGCCAGAATCATTGCCATTGTCAGCCCCGAGTCTGCGCCCATAAAAAGAATGATAAGCGATGCCAAGGAAAACGGCATGCTCATCGACGCCACCCACGGAAGAAAAACAAGAGCCGTCGTCATTGCAGACAGCGACCATGTTATTCTGTCCTATCTTCAGCCCGAAAAGCTCGGCGAAAGAATGGGTGAAGCCGGAAATTTACAGGAGGATGGTTCTGATGTCTGATTTATCTTCAAAGCTTGTTGTTGTTTCAGGGCCGTCAGGTGCGGGAAAAGACACAATTGTCAGCAGACTTCTCGGAATGGATTCTGATTTTTCACTTTCCGTTTCAGCCACCACAAGAGCACCCAGAGGTGCCGAGGTTGACGGAAAGAATTATTACTTCCTCTCAACCGAGGATTTCCTGAGTAAAATTGAAAACGACGCTTTTATAGAATACGCAAAATACGGCTCAAATTATTACGGCACACTCAAGTCCGATGTGGAGCAGAGAATCAGAAACGGTAAAACCGTCATTCTCGTCATTGAGGTCAACGGTGCTGCAAACATAAAACGGCTGTATCCCGGTGCACTTTCAATATTCATTATGCCTCCTTCCTCAGAGGTCCTTGAAAACAGACTCAGGAAAAGGCAGACTGATTCCGAAGACGCCATTATAAAAAGGCTTGATATTGCAAAAACGGAAATATCAAGAAGCACTGACTACGATTACATAGTCATCAACGACGACCTTGACAGGGCTGTCGCTGAAGCACATGAAATAATAAAAAGAACTCAGAAATAAGGAGTAAATAAATATGCTTAATGTTGATTTACAGAAACTTCTCAAGGGCTCAATCAGCCGTTACGAGCTTGTTGCGGCAACAGCCAAGAGAGCAAGAATGATTGTTGATGAAGCAGAAAAGGAACATAATGTTATCGTTGAAAAGCCTGTCAGCATCGCTGTGAAAGAGCTTCAGGATGATGAATGGGCCATCTGCCCAAAAAACTGAACTGACAGAGGTGAAGTCTGATTGCCTTTACCCGTAACAGCAAAGGTTGCCGTTGAAAATACGGCGTACAGTTTCGATAAGCTATTTGATTACCTTATACCCGACAATCTGATTGCAAAGGTCAGCGTCGGGTGTAGGGTTTTAGTTGATTTCGGCAAAGGTTCAAAAAAGCGTCAGGGCTTTGTGTTTTCACTCTCAGAAGAGCTTCCCGATACAGATGTGAAGATGAAATATATCGCATCTGTCCTTGACAGTGAACCTCTTCTCAGTGATGAAATGCTTTCCCTTGCCTCTTTTGTGGCAGAGAGGACATTCTGTACACTTTTCGATGCGGCAAAGGCTCTTCTTCCATCGGGAATATGCCTGAATGTCATTGAAACCTACCGTCTTAAGGATGTCGACTGTACAACGGATTCACTCTTTCCCTCAGAAGCGGAAATTGTTGAGTATCTGAGAAACAAAAGCGGTTATGTTTCTGCTGAAAAAATCTGCAAGGATACAGGTATTGACGAAGACTCAGCCTTGCTTGAAAGACTTTACAAAAACGGTTATCTTATAAAAAATACCGACACAAAAAGACGGTATAACGATGCAACCGTCAAGATGGTTTATCTTGCACAGGAGTATGCATCATCAATGGTACTGCCCTTCAAACCCACGCACAAGCAGCAGCTTGTCATTGACCTGCTTCGTGACATAGGCTCGGGTACATCAAAGGAAATCGCTTATTATACGGGTGTTACGCAGTCCGTTATAGAGGGGCTTTACGGCAGGGGCGTTGTGGTTTACGACGATGTCCCGACATACAGAACACCGAAAGCCATGTCCGAAACGCCGAGAAAGCATGAGGATATCACGCTTACAAAAATACAGACGGGGGCATATGAAAAGCTCAGCAGTCTGAGAAAAAGCCCAGAGGCTGCTGCAGCCCTTCTTTTCGGAGTGACGGGAAGCGGCAAAACGAAGGTTTACATGAAGCTTATTGATGATGCCGTAGCTGAAAATCAGGGTGTTATAGTTCTTGTTCCTGAGATTTCGCTGACGCCTCAGCTTCTCAGTATGTTCTATTCCCGTTACGGTGAAAGGGTTGCCGTGCTTCACAGCGGTCTTTCCATGGGTGAGAGAACAGATGAATGGAAAAGGATAAAAAAGGGCGAGGCAACAATTGCAGTGGGTACGAGAAGTGCTTCTTTTGCTCCTGTGAAGGACCTCGGACTTATGATTATAGATGAAGAGCAGGAGAACTCCTACAAATCCGAAATGTCACCGAGATACAATGCCAAGGATGTGGCAAAGTTCAGATGTGCATACAATAAAGCACTTCTTGTTCTTGCCTCGGCAACACCGTCGGTTGAGTCCTATGCCTATGCTCAGGCAGGACGGTATGAGCTTGTGGAGCTGAGTGAAAGATATTCCCGGAAAGGTCTGCCGAGAGTCGTGACCGTCGATGTTTCACAGAAGGCAAACATGAACGGCATGCAGACAATCAGCGTTCCTCTTGCAGAGGAAATCAGGGCAAATCTTGAAGCGGGAGAGCAGACAATTCTGCTTATAAACAGGCGTGGCTTCAACACCTTTGTGGCGTGCACAAAGTGCAAGAGTGTCATGATGTGTCCCAACTGCAGTATTTCCATGACATACCACACAGCCAATAACAGACTGATGTGTCATTACTGCGGATATTCAGAGCCTGTCAGGACATCATGTCCCGATTGCGGTGCTGAAACCGTCCGTTTTTCGGGCTTCGGCACACAGAAGGTCGAGCAGGAGCTGGGCGTTTTATTCCCCGATGCAAGAGTGCTCAGAATGGATGCAGATACAACAACAGCGAAGAATTCCCACGAAAAGAGCTTCCGTCTTTTTTCAGAGGGTGAATATGATATTATGGTCGGCACTCAGATGGTTGCAAAAGGGCTCGATTTCCCCGATGTGACACTTGTCGGTGTCATTTCCGTTGACCAGCAGCTTTATAATGACGATTTCAGGAGCACGGAGAGGACATTTGACCTTCTCACTCAGGTCGTCGGCAGGTCAGGCAGAGGTGACAAGGAGGGCAGGGCTGTCATTCAGACCTTAGCTCCGGAAAATGCCGTTATCGAGCTTGCCGCACAGCAGGATTACAAGGAGTTTTTCTCCACGGAAATAAATATAAGGAAGGGCATGACATACCCTCCCTACTGTGACCTGTGTTCAGTCACATTTGTGGGGCTCGGTGAGTCAAATGTCTTTCAGGCTGCAAGAAAATTCTTCATGCTTTTCAAGGAGAAGCTTCTTGAAAAATACAAGGACGAAAAGGTTGTCGTGCTCGGTCCCGTTGCACCGAAAATCGGCAAAATCAGTAATAAATACAGACAGAGGCTGATTATAAAATGCAGGAACACTGCTCGTTTCAGGGCACTTATGTCCGAATGCCTCAGGGAATTTGCAACTATTAAAATTTATAATAACATAACTGTCTGTGCAGATATGAACGCAGACAGCTGACAAGGAGAATAAAAATGGCACTCAGAAATATCAGAACGGAAGAAGATCCCGTATTGAAAAAAGTCAGCAGAAAGGTTGAGGTTTTTGACTCAAGACTTCACACTCTGCTTGATGATATGAAGGACACTCTCATAAAGGCAGACGGTGTAGGCCTTGCTGCCGTACAGATAGGCATACTCAAGAGAGTTGTTCTCATTGATGTAGGTGATGAACACGGCTTTATTGAAGCTATCAACGGTGAAATCATTGACAGAAAGGGCGAGCAGAGGGAGATTGAAGGATGTCTTTCACTGCCCGAAAAATCAGGTATCACTTCACGCCCCATGTATGTAAAATTCAAGGCTCAGGACAGAAACGGCAACTGGTTTGAGGCAGAGGGCGAAGGACTTTTTGCAAGATGTGTCTGTCATGAATTTGACCATCTTGACGGTCATGTTTTCACTGAGAGACTTGCTCCCGGTGAAAGAATCAGAATTTCAAGGGATTGATAAAAATGAAAATTGTTTATATGGGTACTCCCGATTTTGCAGTACCGTGTCTCGAAAGGCTTGTAAAGGACGGCTATGATGTCTGCTGTGTCGTCACACAGCCCGACAAGCCTCAGGGCAGAAAGCAGATACTCACACCCTCTGATGTGAAGGTGTGTGCAATGAAGCACGGAATAGAGGTTTATCAGCCTCAGACACTCAGAAGCGAAGAAGCCTATGAGTATCTGAAGAGCTTCGGTGCCGATTATTTCATCGTTGCCGCATACGGAAAGATACTTCCGAAGAATATCCTTGACCTGCCTAAATATGCATGTATCAATGTTCACGGCTCACTTCTGCCAAAGTACAGAGGTGCCGCTCCCATTCAGAGAAGCGTCCTTGCAGGTGACAAGGTTACAGGTATAACAACCATGCTCATGGGTGAAGGCCTTGATACGGGAGATATGCTTCTTAAAAGCGAATATGAAATTGACATCAATGCCACTTCGGGTGAGGTGTTTGATGCCCTTGCTCAGTCTGCTCCCGACCTGCTTATTGAAACAATCGAAAAATACACAAAGGGTGAAATCACACCTGTAAAGCAGGATGAGTCAAAGGCAACATATGCCCGGATGCTTTCCAAGGATGAAGCAGTCATCGACTGGAGCAAATCAGCCCTTGAGGTGCATAACCTTGTCAGGGGAATGGCTCCGTGGCCTGTTGCATATTCATTTTACGGTGACAAAAAAATTAAAATTTTTACCACCCGTCTGACGGATGAAAAATCATCACTTGAAGCGGGTAAACTTAAAGAAGACAAAAACAAAGTTTTTGTGACATGCGGTGACGGAAAGTTCATCGAGGTTCTCTCCTTACAGCTTGAAGGCGGTAAGAGGCTCGAAGCAAAGCAGTTCCTTGCAGGCCATCCCGTTACCTCTGACACAAAGCTCGGATAATATTTTCTGAAAGGAGTGTCCTCTGTGCCCGGTTATTTCAGTTATTATTTCGACAGTAATATGCTGTACCTGCTTCTTGTCGTTCCTGCATTCATCCTTTCACTGATTGCTCAGGCAAAGGTTAAAACGACTTATTCAAAAATGTCAAAGGTCAGGAATACAAGCGGTTACACAGGTGCTCAGGCTGCAGCTGCAGTGCTGAGATATTACGGCATAACAGATGTTCATATTGTGGAGACGACAGGTAAGCTGTCAGACCATTTTGACCCCGGACATAAAGTTATAAGACTTTCCCGTGAGGTTTATTACGGCAACAGTATTGCATCTGTGGGTATTGCCTGCCATGAGGCAGGTCACGCAGCACAGCATGCTCAGGGCTATGTGCCCATAAAGGTCAGGAATGCAATAGTTCCCGTCTGTAATATCGGTTCATATCTCGGAATACCTCTTGCTTTTGCAGGTTATTTCCTCGGCTTTGAACCTCTTGTTCTTATCGGTCTCGGTCTTTATTCACTTATTACTGTTTTTCAGCTTGTTACACTTCCCGTTGAGTTCAATGCAAGCTCAAGAGCAGTAAAGGTTATTGATGAAACAGGTCTTCTCAGGGGAGATGAAGAAATAAAAGGTGCAAAGAAGGTGCTTTCTGCAGCTGCAATGACATATGTCGCAGCCCTTGCAGTATCCCTTGCAAACCTTCTTCGTTTTGCAGTTCTTTTCCTCGGCAGAAGAAGAAACGATTAAATTCAGGACGGAAAAATATGGCAGATGCAAGAACGGCAGCATTTCATACGCTGTGCAAAATTGAAAGAGATAATTCATATTCAAATCTCCTGCTCTCGGACACTCCGGGAGCTGTTGCCATGTCAAAAAACGACAGACTCCTCTATCACAGGCTTGTAAAAACCGTTCTTGAAAGAAAAATCACCACCGATTACAATCTTGCGCTGTACCTTTCACAGCCTCTTAAGAAGCTCAAGCCTCAGGTGCTTACAATCCTGAGAATGGGTGCATGTCAGCTTCTGTTTATGGATAAAATCCCTGCATCTGCGGCAATAAACGAAAGTGTAAAGCTTGCCAAAAAGAACGGCTGTGCATTTGCTTCGGGACTTGTCAATGCAGTGCTGAGAAAGGTCTCCGTGAACGGCTTGTGTCTTCCTGATGAAAATAAAAATGATTATCTCAGCGTAAAATATTCATTTCCGCCGTATATATGTGACCGTTTTACGGAGTATTTCGGAAGAGAAAATGCTGAAAAAATCATGGCGTCATCCCTTGATAACTCTGCAATATACATAAGAAAAAACACATTGAAGAGTGAAGAGCTTTCTTCTGAATGCGAAAAAACTGCATTCCCCGATGACTGTTATGTGCTGAAAAATCCGGGAAATATTGCAGAAAATGAGGATTTCGCAAAGGGACTCTTCCATGTGCAGGATCTGTCCTCACAGCTCTGCTGCCGTGTGCTCTCTCCCGTTAAGGGTGAAACGGTGATTGATGTCTGCTCTGCTCCCGGCGGAAAGACAATGACGATGGCACAGCTTATGGAAAATGATGGCAGAATTATTTCATGCGATATACATGAGCATAAGCTAAGGCTCATAAATGACACTGCGGAGAGACTCGGCATAACAATTGTCGATACAATGCTCCGTGACGGCACTGACAGGGAAGCTCCCATGCCTGTTGCTGACAGAATTCTCTGTGATGTTCCGTGCTCAGGCTTCGGTGTTACGGGAAAGAAGCCCGAAATCCGTTATAAGGATGAAAAAGAGATTGCTTCTCTGCCCGTATTACAGCTTGAGATTCTTCTCAATTCATCCCGTTTTCTGAAAAAAGGCGGAAAGCTTGTCTATTCCACATGCACACTTCTGCCTGAAGAAAATGCACATGTCTGCAGAGCCTTCCTTGAAGAACGGAAGGACTTCAGGGCAGTTCATATTGATGATGAAATAAAGGGCTTGCGTGACGGTGAATTCCTTACGGTGATGCCCCATGACTATGACTGTGACGGCTTCTTTATTGCGGCATTTGAAAGGGTTGAGTAAAAAATGGAAAAAAGAGATATACTTTCAATGTCCTTTGAGGAGCTTACGGCTGCTGTAAAGGAGCTGGGTGAGCCT
Source organism: Clostridia bacterium (assembly GCA_017473925.1). Taxonomy (GTDB): domain Bacteria; phylum Bacillota; class Clostridia; order Oscillospirales; family Acutalibacteraceae; genus UBA1081. The sequence continues at coordinate 24,305 of JAFUIY010000114.1, forward strand.
GCATTCAGGGCAAAACAGATTTATTCATGGCTTCATGTGTCCTGTGTGACATCTTTTGATGACATGACAAACATTTCAAAGGCATTAAGACAGAAACTTAATGACAATTTTGTCATATTTACAGTATCTATTGAAAAAAAATTAATTTCGGAGTATGATTATACTCAGAAGTATCTTTATAAGCTGCACGACGGCGAATTCATTGAATCGGTGCTTATGAAATATAAGTACGGTTACACAATATGTGTGTCAACTCAGGTCGGCTGCAGAATGGGATGCAAGTTCTGTGCATCCACTCTTGACGGTGTTGTCCGTAATCTTACCGCATCGGAAATCCTTTCGCAGGTTTATGAGGCACAGCGTGATAATGACATAAAAATTTCCCATGTTGTTCTTATGGGAATGGGTGAGCCTCTTGATAACTATGACAATGTCATGAGGTTCCTGAGTCTTATCACGGATGAAAACGGTCAGAATATGTCCATGAGACATATCTCCCTTTCCACATGCGGTGTCGTGCCAAAGATATATGACCTTATGGAAAAGGACCTTCAGCTGACGCTTTCGGTTTCACTGCATGCTCCCGATGATGAAATCAGAAGCTCAATGATGCCCGTCAACAGAAAGTGGAGCATTGATGAGCTGCTTACGGCATGTAAGAAATATACCGATACAACAAGAAGAAGGATTTCCTTTGAATATGCCATGGTAAGCGGTGTCAATGACAGCGATGATTGCGCAAGGCTTCTTGCAAGGAAGCTCAGAGGAATTCTCTGCCATGTCAATCTTATACCCGTCAATGAAGTAAAGGAAACAGGCTGTAAAAAGAGCAGCCGTGAAAGAATTGAGTCATTTTCTGCCATTCTTGAAAAGAACGGTTACGCCGTTACTGTCAGAAGAAAGCTCGGTTCTGATATAAACGCTTCATGCGGACAGCTCCGCAGAAGCAGCAAAAAGGAAGAGTAAAGTAATTAATCCGGTTTTTCGGAGGTGTATATTATATGAAAATTTCAGCAGGAACCGATGTGGGTATGGTCCGTGATTCCAATCAGGATTCATATGCTATCGGTGAACTCCCCGGCGGTGCCTGGGCTGTCGTTTGTGACGGCATGGGAGGGCATGCAGGGGGAAACGTTGCAAGTAAGATTGCAGTTGAAAAAATATCCGGCTGCATAAAAAACAATTTCCGTAAGGGAATGAGCTCTTCTTCCGTGAAGAATGTTCTCGAGTCGGCAATAATTGCGGCAAACGGTGATATTTTTGACCGTGCACAGAAGGATGCTGAGCTTTACGGAATGGGTACGACAGCTGTTGTTGCTGTGTGTCTTGACGGTAATGCAGTCATTGCTCATGTGGGAGACAGCCGTTGTTATTATGTCACGGGTGATGTCATAACACAGGTCACGAAGGACCATTCACTTGTGCAGGAAATGGTTGATGCAGGGCTGATTACTGCGGAAGAAGCTGAGCATCATCCTCATAAGAATATAATCACGAGAGCACTGGGCGGAACCTACGACGATGTTGAAGTGGATTTTGAAGACATAATCCTTTCGTCAGGCGATATGCTTCTTCTTTGTTCGGACGGTCTTACAAACCACGTTCCCGATAGTGTTCTGCAGGAAAATCTTCAGGGAGAGGATTTTCACAATTTTGCAGACCGTCTGATAAGGCTTGCAAATGCAGAAGGCGGAAGAGATAATATCACGGCAGTAATAATGAAGAGTTAAGGTGAAGATATGGAAAATTATATCGGAAAAGTTCTCAGTAACCGTTATGTACTTAAAGAAATAATCGGTGTCGGCGGTATGGCTGTTGTCTATAAAGCAATTGATAACATAGATAATAAGACAGTTGCAGTCAAAATACTCAAGGATGAGCACAAGGCAAATGATGAATTCAGAAGACGCTTCAAGAATGAGTCAAAGGCAATTGCCGTTCTGTCACATCAGAACATTGTAAAAGTTTATGATGTCAGCTTCGGCGAGAATGTACAGTACATCGTAATGGAGTATATCGAGGGTATTACTCTCAAGCAGTACATCCAGAAGAGAGGTGTTCTTGACTGGCGTGAAGCAGTTATTTTTACTGCACAGATTCTCAAGGCACTTCAGCATGCTCACGAAAAAGGTGTTATCCACCGTGACATCAAGCCGCAGAACATAATGCTTCTCAAGGACTACAAAACAATAAAGGTTGCTGATTTCGGCATTGCACGTTTCAATAATATGAGCGACACAAAGACAATGTCAGACGGTGCTGCAATCGGTTCTGTTCATTATATCAGCCCCGAACAGGCAAAGGGCGAGGTTGTTGACAATAAGACAGATATCTACTCAGTAGGTGTTCTGCTTTATGAAATGATTACAGGTCAGCTTCCGTTTCAGTCTGACAGTGCAGTGTCCGTTGCTCTCATGCAGCTTCAGAAGGATGCTGTTCTTCCCAGAAAAATCAATCCTGCAATCCCCGTAGGTATAGAACAGATTACAATGAAAGCAATGCAGAAGCTCAAAACAGACAGATATCAGTCTGCATCTGAAATGCTTCTTGATATTGCAGAGCTGAGAAGAAATCCCAACACAAAGTTTGATTACAGTTTCACAACTGCATCTGCATATTCACAGGCATCAAAGAGGAATGCTGCTTATGCTTCAGGTTTACCTGTAGGTAAGGATGATTCAGGCTATACCAGAGCTACCGTAATTACTCAGGAGCCTGATGAATATGATTATGAAAATGAAGAAATCGCAAGAAAGAGCTATACACTGCCTATTCTTGTCGGCATTATCTTTGCTCTTGTTGTTATCATAATCGGCATAGCATGGTTCTTCTTTACAAATACAGACGAAGTTGTTATCCCTGAGTTTGAGGGTAAATATATTGAAGAAATCCGTGAGGATGACGAATACAAATACTTCTTTGACCACGGCTTCATAGAGGAAAACCTTGTTTACACAACTGAGTATAAAGAGGGCTATATCTTCTATCAGAGCGAAGAAGCCGGTAAGAAGGTTCAGATCACAAACACTGCATCCTTCATGATAAAGCTCAATATTGCCTATACAAGCGAGTCAATGGTGGTTCCCACACTTGCAAACGGTGCAAAGCTTCAGGAAGCAAGAAGCATACTTCAGAAGATGGGCTTCAAGATAAAGACTGAAGCTGTCGTTGACAATTCCGTTCCCGAGAGTACCGTTCTGAGAATGGATCCTCCTTCAGGACAGAGTGTTGCTTACGGTTCAACAGTCACAGTTTTCTACGCAATTGATAATGAAGGCAAAATTGCTGTTCCCAGTGTTGTCGGTCTGAGCCTCAATGAAGCAAGAGCAGAGCTTATTGCTCTCGGCCTAAAGGTAACTGTCAAATATGAGGATGCTCCTTCAGGCAAGGCAGGTCTTGTTATTGAACAGTCAATCGCAGCTGATACAACTGTTCTTGCAAAAGATACCGAAATTACACTTGTTGTCGGTACATCATCCGTTAAGGGCACCGCTGTTACGATTACTCTTCCCGCTCTTGCTGATTACGGTGATGTCTATGAGTCTGTCTATGTTTATGTAGGAGATTCACTTTACAAGACATACAGCTCAGTAAAGCTTGACGGTTCAACTCATACAATTGATATCAGCGGTACGGGCAGCACAACCTTCACTATCTTTATCGGTGACCAGCAGGTCTGCTCAGGTAATGTCGATTTCTCATCATCAACACCGACAATTACCGATAAAACTGATTCGCAGTATCAGTATAACGGCGGTGAAACAACAACAGCTGCTACTACCAGACCTCCCGAAACAACGACTTCATCAACCTGTACGGTGCCTTCTTACAGCGGAAAAGAATATCTTACCTATTACAATGAGCTCATAAACAGCGGCTTTGATAACATCGTTGTAATAGACACAGCATCGGATTCCGTGCCTGCAGGTCAGGTTGTATCTGTTTCTTCTGATAAGTCAACATACCAGAGAGATGAAGCATTACAGGCTGAAATCAGAGTGTATGTAAGTACAGGTCCTGCTGCTGAAGAATAATATGCAGAAAATAAAAGGAATAATAATGAAATCAACTGCGGGCTTTTATTATGTCCGCAGTGATGATGAAAAAATAATTGAATGCAAAGCAAGAGGTGTCTTCAGAAAACAGAAGCTGACACCTCTTGTCGGTGATTTTGTGACGATTGAGACTGACGGTGTTACGGGTACTGTCACGGAAATAGCAGAAAGAAAGAATTTCCTGCAGAGACCTCCCGTTGCAAACCTTGACAAACTGATTGTTATTTCCTCAGTAAGGGAGCCTTCACCGAATCTTCCGATAATCGACAAGATGACAGCCATTGCCGTTGACAAGGGGATTACACCTGTTGTCGTTTTTTCAAAGGCAGACCTTGAGGATGCTTCTGAGTATGTCGATATTTACAGAAAAGCAGGTATAGAATCCTTTGCTGTTTCGTCACAGACAGGTGAGGGGATTGAGAAATTCAGCAGTATTTTCAGGGACAGTGTATGTGTCCTGACGGGCAATACGGGTGTCGGAAAGTCTTCTGTTCTCAATTGCATTGCACCTCATCTTGAGCTTGCGACATCACATATAAGCAATAAGCTCGGCAGAGGCAGACACACAACAAGAACCGTTGAGCTGTATGAGCTCTGCGGCGGTTTTATAGCAGATACTCCCGGTTTTTCATCCCTTGATTTTGAAAATGTCGATATCATACTCAAGGAAAATCTGCAGTTCTGCTTCCCTGAATTCGAGGACTATATAAATACATGCAAATTCGTTTCCTGTGCCCATATATGCGAAAAAGGCTGCAGTATATGTCAGGCTGTCGCAGACGGAAAAATCCCCGTCACAAGACATGAGAGCTACAGAATGATGTATGATGAAGTCAAGGACTATAAGGAATGGGAAAATAAACAGTAATTTATCGCTGAGCGATAAATTACTGCAGTGATATATTTTCCTGCGGAAAATGTGATATATCCGTCTGTGACGGATGTGATATATTTGCTTCGCAAATGTGATATAATTTGCCTCCGGCAAATTGTTTCGGA
>JAFUIY010000115.1 GCA_017473925.1 Clostridia bacterium
AAGAGTAAGATAGTAAGAGCCGAGAACCATGTCCTGTGAGGGAACAGCAACGGGCTTACCGACTGAGGGCGTGAGACGGTTGTTGGCAGCAAGCATGAGGAATCTTGCTTCTGCCTGAGCTTCTGCAGAAAGGGGTACGTGAACAGCCATCTGGTCACCGTCGAAGTCGGCGTTGAAAGCTGTACATACAAGAGGATGAAGCTTGATAGCTCTGCCTTCAACAAGCACGGGCTCGAATGCCTGGATACCGAGTCTGTGAAGTGTAGGAGCACGGTTAAGCATAACGGGATGGTCCTTGATTGCAACCTCGAGTGCATCCCATACTTCTGTGCCTGCTCTGTCAACCATCTTTCTTGCGCTCTTGATATTCTTTGCAATATCCTGCTCAACAAGTCTCTTCATTACGAAGGGTTTGAAGAGCTCAAGTGCCATTTCCTTGGGGAGACCGCACTGATAAATCTTGAGTTCGGGACCGACAACGATAACTGAACGGCCTGAATAGTCAACTCGCTTACCCAGAAGGTTCTGACGGAAACGGCCCTGCTTACCCTTAAGCATGTCTGAAAGAGACTTGAGAGGACGGTTGTTTGCACCTGTGACTGCTCTGCCTCTTCTGCCGTTGTCGATAAGTGCGTCAACAGCTTCCTGAAGCATTCTCTTTTCGTTTCTTACAATGATTTCGGGAGCACCGAGCTCGAGAAGCTTTGCAAGACGGTTGTTTCTGTTGATAACTCTTCTGTAAAGGTCGTTGAGGTCGGATGTTGCGAAACGTCCGCCGTCAAGCTGAACCATAGGTCTGATGTCGGGAGGAATAACCGGAAGAACATCGAGAATCATCCACTCGGGACGGTTGCCTGAAATTCTGAATGATTCTGCAACCTCAAGTCTCTTGAGAATCTTTGTCTTCTTCTGACCTGTTGCATCAACAAGCTCTTCCTTGAGCTGTTCTGCGAGCTGTTCAACATCAATCTCGCTGAGAAGCTCCTTGATAGCTTCCGCACCCATTGCAGCACGGAAAGCATCATCGCCGTATTTTTCTGTTATATCGTCATATTCCTTATCGGAAATAACCTGACCCTTTGCAAGGGGTACACTTTCATCCGCAACATCGAGAACTACGTACTTTGCAAAGTAAAGTACATTTTCAAGCTCACGGGGAGAAATGTCAAGAATGAGACCCATTCTTGAGGGAATACCCTTGAAGTACCAGATGTGAGATACGGGACATGCAAGCTCAATATGTCCCATTCTCTCTCTTCTGACCTTTGACTTTGTGATTTTAACACCACAGCGTTCACAGACCTTACCCTTATAACGGATTCTCTTGTAGCGTCCGCAATGGCATTCCCAGTCCTTCTGGGGTCCGAAGATGCGTTCGCAGTAAAGACCGTCTCTTTCGGGCTTGAGGGTTCTGTAATTTATTGTTTCGGGCTTCTTGACTTCACCGTATGACCACTCTCTGATGGTGTCGGGAGAAGCAAGGCCTATCTGAATGGATTCGAAGTTCAATTCATTATAGTTGCTTTCATTAAGCACAACAGATTCCTTCTTCCTTATATATTAATGGTATGATACCGGTTATCAGTAATCGTCTCCGGATGTGCCTGCAAAGAACTGACCGAGGTCTGCAGTGATGTCATCAAGGTCATCTTCATCAGCATCAAGCATTGCACCGCCGAAATCTTCATCATCGTCATCGCCGAAGAGACCGAAATCATCATGCTCTTCTTCGGGGATTTCTTCGATGCCGAAGCCTTCTGCACCTTCAACGTCGTTAACAATTTCGCCGGCATCTGCAGGAACGAAGTCTGAACCTTCATCATCGAAATCCTGCTTGAGGTCGATTTCATCAACGTTTTCATCAAGAACCTTGACATCAAGACAAAGTGACTGAAGCTCCTTGATAAGAACCTTGAATGATTCGGGAACACCGGGCTTGGGAACATTCTGACCCTTGACGATTGCTTCGTATGTCTTGACACGGCCGACAACGTCGTCTGACTTGATTGTAAGGATTTCCTGAAGTGTGTATGCTGCACCGTAAGCTTCAAGTGCCCATACTTCCATTTCACCGAATCTCTGTCCGCCGAACTGTGCCTTACCGCCGAGGGGCTGCTGTGTAACCATTGAGTAGGGACCTGTTGAACGGGCATGAATCTTATCGTCAACAAGGTGATGGAGCTTGAGGTAATACATGATACCTACAGTAACTCTGTTATCAAACTTCTGACCTGTTCTGCCGTCGTAAAGGTCTGTCTTACCGTCTTCTTCCATGCCTGCTTCTCTTAAGCATTCAACGATGTCTGCTTCGTGAGCGCCGTCGAAAACGGGAGTCATAATCTTCCAGCCGAGCTTCTTACAAGCGTAGCCGAGAGTAACTTCAAGAACCTGACCGATGTTCATTCGGGAAGGAACACCGAGGGGGTTAAGAACGATATCAAGAGGAGTACCGTCGGGAAGGAAGGGCATGTCTTCCTGAGGAAGAATTCTTGAAACAACACCCTTGTTACCGTGACGGCCGGCCATCTTGTCACCGACAGAAATCTTTCTCTTCTGTGCGATGTAGCAACGGACAACCTTATTTACACCGGGGCTCATTTCATCACAGTTTTCTCTTGTGAACACTTCAACGTCAACAACAATACCGTATTCACCATGAGGAACCTTGAGTGATGTATCTCTTACTTCTCTTGCCTTTTCACCGAAGATAGCACGGAGAAGTCTTTCTTCACTTGTAAGCTCTGTTTCACCCTTGGGTGTGACCTTACCTACAAGGATATCGCCTGAGTGAACCTCAGCACCGACACGGATGATACCGTTTTCGTCAAGGTCCTTGAGAGCATCTTCGCCGACATTGGGGATGTCTCTTGTGATTTCTTCAGCACCGAGCTTTGTGTCACGTGCTTCGATTTCATATTCTTCAATATGGATAGATGTATAAACATCATCACGTACAAGCTTTTCGTTAAGGAGAACAGCGTCTTCGTAGTTGTAGCCTTCCCATGTCATGAAGCCGATAAGGGCATTCTTACCCAGTGAAATTTCACCGTCGCATGTTGAGGGACTGTCTGCGATGACATCCTCTTCTCAACTCTCTGACCGACTTCAACGATGGGCTTCTGGTTGATACATGTACCCTGGTTTGAACGCATGAACTTGATGAGCTCATAAACGTCAACTGTCTTGTCGTCAGCTGTGATTTCGATTGTGTCTGCACTGACCTTTGTAACAGTACCTGCACGCTTTGCGATAACTGCAACACCTGAGTCAACTGCAGCCTTGTATTCCATACCTGTACCGACGATGGGTGAATCTGTTCTGAGAAGGGGCACTGCCTGCTTCTGCATGTTTGAACCCATGAGTGCACGGTTTGCGTCGTCGTTTTCAAGGAAGGGAATCATAGCTGTTGCAACAGAAACGACCATCTTGGGTGAAACGTCCATGTAGTCTGCTTCTGCAGCGGGGATTTCACGGAATTCGTCACGGAAACGGACAGTTACCTTTTCATTGATGAAGTGACCGTCAGCATCGAGAGGTTCGTTTGCCTGTGCTACCATGAATTCGTCTTCCACGTCAGCTGTCATATATTCAACTTCTTCAAGAACTCTGCCTGTAGCCTTGTCTACACGGCGGAAGGGAGCCTCGATGAAGCCGTACTTGTTGATTCTTGCAAATGTAGCAAGTGAGGAGATAAGACCGATGTTGGGACCTTCGGGAGTCTCAATGGGACACATACGGCCGTAGTGTGAGTAGTGAACGTCTCGTACTTCGAAGCCTGCACGGTCACGGGAAAGACCGCCGGGGCCGAGTGCTGAAAGACGTCTCTTATGTGTAAGCTCTGCAAGGGGGTTGTTCTGGTCCATGAACTGTGAAAGGGGTGATGAACCGAAGAATTCCTTGATTGCAGCTACAACGGGTCTGATATTGATAAGAGCCTGAGGAGTAATCTTGTCGCTTTCCTGAGTCTGGAGTGACATTCTCTCCTTTACAACTCTTTCCATTCTTGTGAAGCCGATTCTTACCTGATTCTGGAGAAGCTCACCGACTGAACGGATTCTTCTGTTGCCCAGATGGTCGATATCATCAAGAGTACCGATATCGTTGCCAAGACAGTTAAGGTAGTTGATTGAAGCGATGATATCGTCAAGAACGATGTGCTTCGGGATAAGAAGGTCACAGTTCTTTTCGAGAGCTTCCATAACAGATGCCTTGTCGTCACCGCATGCATCAAGCACAGACATAAGTGCCTTGTAGCTTACCTTTTCGTTTACGCCGATGTTATCAAGCTCTTCGCTTGTGATACCCTCGGGAAGGTAAGGAAGAATGTCAACCATACCTGTTGAGATGATTTTGACAACCTTATCCGCATCAGTCTTTACGAAAGCAGTGTCAACACCTGCCTGTTCAATTTCAAAAGCCTTTGCCTTTGAAATCTTTTCGCCTGCATCAGCAAGGATTTCACCTGTTGAGGGGTCGGCAATCGCCTCGGCAAGAACCTGATACTTAAGTCTGTCAGCCATACCGAGCTTCTTATTATATTTGTAACGGCCTACTCTTGAAATATCATAACGATGCTCATCAAAGAAGAGGTTTTCAAGATAGGACTTTGCAGTGTCAAGTGTGGGGGGTTCACCGGGACGGAGCTTCTTGTACACTTCAAGGAGAGCCTCAGCTGTGTTCTGAGTATTGTCCTTTTCAAGTGTAGCCTTGATTCTGTCGTCATAACCGAAGAACTCATCAATCTGACTGCTTGTATTAAGAACATTATCCTCAAGGAAGCTGCCCATAGCCCTGATAAAGGTTGTGATGCAGATCTTTCTTGTCTTATCTATTCTTACATAGAAAACGTCGTTCTGATCAGTTTCGTATTCAAGCCATGCACCTCTGTTGGGAATAACAGTTGTTGCAAAAAGCTTTTTACCGGTCTTGTCTCTTGACATATCAAAGTATACACCGGGAGAACGCACAAGCTGTGAAATAATAACACGCTCTGCACCGTTGATAACAAATGTGCCGCTTTCAGTCATCTGAGGGAAGTCGCCCATATAGACTTCATTCTCTTTGACTTCTCCGGTTTCCTTGTTGATAAGTCTTGCCGTTACTCTGAGGGGTGCAGCAAATGTAGCATCACGCTCTTTGCACTCCTTGACCGTATACTTGGGCTTGTCGTCCATTCTGTAATCAACAAAAACAAGTGACAGATTACCCGAATAATCTGTTATCTCGTCGATATCCCTGAATACCTCTCTCAAGCCTTTGTCGAGGAACCACTGGTAAGAATCCTTCTGTACCTCAATAAGGTTGGGCATTTCCATAACCTCATTGATTTTGGAGAAGCTCATTCTTTCCCTGCTTCCCTGCTTTACGGGTTTCACGTTGACCATGAATCATCACTCCGTTCTTTTATTTATCCCGATTCCAGGAGATCATTAACTATGAAAAATCCTAAAAATACAAGTTGATTTTTTCGGATTTTGTGCTATAATTATCTAAAGACTTTTTCGTCAATCGTATAGCTATCCATTATAATACAGCTTACTATTTTACACGAAGCAGGTCAACTTGTCAAGGGGTATTTTTTTGTTTTTTTAAATTTTTTATCAACTTAAATAAAATACTGTTTTCTGTACCTCATTTTTCGTCATCGGACATAATTTTTTTATCAAAAAAGTGTTGAAGATTAAAAATGAATGTAGTATAATGACCATTAATATATAAGCGAGAGGAGTTCTGAAATTATGTTTGACAACAGAGTGCTCGCCGACACATCGGCAAAGTTTGCAAAAGAAGGTCTCACCTTTGATGACGTGCTGCTTATCCCTGCAGAAAGTAATGTTCTGCCCGCAGACATCGACCTTCACACAAAGCTTACATCAAAAATCACACTCAACACACCTATCATGACTGCAGCAATGGATACTGTTACGGAATCCAGAATGGCTATTGCCATTGCACGTGAAGGCGGTATCGGTGTTATTCACAAGAATATGTCTATTGAACAGCAGAAGGATGAAATAGACAAGGTTAAGAGAAGTGAAAACGGTGTTATCAAAAACCCCTTCTTCCTTCATCCCGACAACTATGTATACGAAGCAAATGAGCTTATGCACAACTACCGTATCTCAGGTGTTCCCGTCTGTGATAAGGAGGGTAAGCTTGTTGGTATCCTTACAAACCGTGACCTCCGTTTCATGACAGACTTCAATGTACCCATCAACGAGGTCATGACAAAGGAAAACCTTGTTACATCACATATCGGAACAACTCTTGCAGATGCAAAGACAATCCTTATGAGAAATAAGATTGAAAAGCTTCCTCTTGTTGATGACAAGGGCTATCTCAAGGGTCTTATCACAATCAAGGATATCGAAAAAGCAGTCCAGTACCCCAACTCAGCCCGTGACGAAATGGGAAGACTCCTCTGTGCAGCTGCTATCGGCGTAACAGGTGACGTTCTTGAAAGAGCTGCAGCACTTGTTGAAGCAAACGTTGACGTTCTTGTTCTTGACTCAGCTCATGGTCATTCACAGGGTATCATGAAGGCTGTTGAAAAGGTCAAGGCTGCATTCCCCTCTATTCCTCTTATTGCAGGTAACGTTGCAACTGCAGAAGCTACAAAGGCTCTTATTGCTGCAGGTGCAGACGCTGTAAAGGTCGGTATCGGCCCCGGCTCAATCTGTACAACACGAGTTGTTGCAGGTATCGGTGTTCCTCAGGTAACAGCAGTTTACGATGCAGCATGTGAAGCTGCAAAGCACAATGTACCCATTATCGCTGACGGCGGTATCAAGTACTCAGGTGAAATCGTCAAGGCTCTCGCTGCAGGTGCAAACGTTGTTATGCTCGGCTCCCTTGTTGCAGGCTGTGAGGAAGCACCCGGTGAAACAGAAATCTATCAGGGCAGACAGTTCAAGACATACCGTGGTATGGGCTCAATCGCTGCAATGAACTGCGGCAGCCGTGACAGATACTTCCAGCAGAACAACAAGAAGCTTGTTCCCGAAGGTGTTGAAGGCCGTGTTCCTTACAAGGGACTTCTTCAGGATACAGTTTATCAGCTTCTCGGCGGTGTCAAGTCAGGTATGGGCTACTGCGGTGCTCCCGACATCGAGACACTCCAGAACACAGCTAAATTTATCAAGATTACAAGCGCCAGCCTTGTAGAAAGCCATCCTCACGATGTTTACATCACAAAGGAAGCTCCCAACTACTCGGCTAAATAAGGATGAGGTGTAACAATGGCTAAGAAAACAGCAGCACCCGCAAATGCATACGGCACAAAGCTCGGCTTCGGTACAATGAGAAGCAATCATCCCGTCAGAAGCAGATATATGGCTTGTGCCCTTGCAATGATATTCGGCATCATCGGTGCAAATCAGTTCTATCTGAGAAACATCGGCAGAGGTCTTCTCAAGCTTCTGCTTACAGTGGTGTGCATTGTGCTTGATGTCCTGTTTGCTCCGCCCTTCACACTTATCCCCGTCATACTTTCCCTTTTCACGGGACTCATGTATCTTATCCAGAGTGATGAATCCTTTGCAAAACGGAATCATGTACGAACAATATGAATAATGAGAAGTCCGGTTCAGCCGGACTTTTTTATTTTTCATTATTGAAATATTCACATGATAAATATATAATGTTTTTCAGGAGATGATATAAAAATGCAGAAAACAAAAACCGGAAATATCATTTTTGAAGCACTGACTGTACTGACCGGTGCATTCCTTCTCGGTTTTCTCTGGAGAGTAAGAGGAGAAACGGGATGGGGCTCATCATGGGGACTTCTGAATGCAGGCTTTGTCTTCACACTTTTCATTATTCTTGCAAAGGGTGAACGGAAAAAGCTTGACATGGGTTGGCTTGCGCTGACTTCCCTTTCCTTTATGATGACAGTACCCGCCTGGGGCACACTGCTCAGTCAGATAACAGGTGTACTTTCGGAAGAAGACTCCGTTTATGTTTCCGTCTGGTCTGCAGTTGTGCTCATGCTCAGCCTCGGATTCGGTCTCGCAACAATATTCGGTATCATGCTCGGCAGAGGCTACAGCGACAAACAATGGAAAATCAAGGATTTTATTATTCTCATTGCTGTTTTCTACATAACAGATATAATTGCAAAAGCAACCGTATCTCACCTGATACTCGGCGCAATACAGCCCGAAGCTGTTGACCTTTTTGAAAAAGGACTTGCAGCAGCCGATATGGAGCCCGAAGTATACAAAACATATTTACAACATTTTGACAATGTATCATGGGGCAAGAAATTTACCGGCGGAAGAAACTACTTTTCTTCAATTCAGGTAATCGCTTCTGTTTTCCGTTCGGCAGCAACACTCCTTGCAACAAGGTTCATTATAAAAGACAAGGTTGCGGCAAAAACAGGCACAGTTGTTTCCGCTTCATTTGCATTTGCAATTACTGTTGCCGACCTCTTCTTCTATTTCGGCAACGGCGACTATCATATGCAGGGAGAATCACCATTCCCGTCATTCATTTATCCCTGGGGCTGTTGGGAATTCTTTACGGGCTTCATTGCAGGAGCGATAATCACCGCATATATTTTAAAGCTTAAAAACACCGATAATGTTCCCGAAACAACATTCAGCTTTATTCCTGACAAGGTTCAGAATGTATTCTGCATACTTCTCGGCTTTGCAGCCATGAACGGCATCAGCATTGTAAGACCTGTTCTCGAAAGATTTGACGACTCACCCTATCAGATAACCGCAACGGTAATTGCCGTGATTGCAGCTGTTATTTTTGTTGCAGTTCTTACGGTAAAATTCAGGAATGCGTCAATGACTCAGCTTTCATACATTCTTCTCCCATTCTATATAATATACATTCTTGCTGTCTACATGTTTGTGGGAATCCCTGAAAAACAGAATTACACAGAGGTGTTGCTTTTACAGCACTTCCTGTGCATTGTTTCCGCAGCTGTGACTCTCGCATGGACAATTGCCAATAAAAAAATGACTAAAAGCTGATTTTCTGCAGAAAATACTGTCGGGGTGATTTTTTTGAAAAATCAATCAGACAGGAAAAAGAAAATATGTGAAACACCGTGCATGTACTCAAACGATGCACAGCCTGAAAATGTGACAGAGCAGATAAACAGATACGGCACCTACAACATTCAGCCGACAAACAGCTCTGACAACACCTACCCTGCCATTGCACAGGGGCTTGATGAAAAAGAGGCAGAACGCCTTGAAAAAGAAAAAGACCGATGGCTGCAAGAGGACAGCAAAGTCCCTCAGCGACCGGGAAACTAAAAGAATCGGCACAGTCTTCTGTGTCGATTCCTTTTTATTCAAACAATTCATTTTTCAGTACATGAGTCGCATTTTCATCAGGCAGACAGGCAAGGTGATAAACGGGCACATTACCTGCAAAGCTGACAGCAACATCAGATGTGATTTTATTGAAATCTGCACTCCACTTTGAGTGATAACAGCCTTCAAAAACTGCCTTGTATGCATTGATTCCCGTCAGACGGGTTACCGTATTTTCCTTTGCCTGAGAGAGTCTGACGATTGCCTTTACAGGCAGAATTCTGTTCTTACAGATATCCGACGACCCTGAAAATGGCAGACCTGCAGCAAAGAAGCTGCCGTTATCCTCATAAATCAGCACCTTGTCACCGTTTACGGTTTCAGTCCCCTGATGCTTTTCCCAGAGTGCTGCCTGAGTGGATTTTCCCGTTCCGCAGGGAGCAGTAAAAAGGATTGCAGAGCCGTTATATTCAATGAATGATGCATGAAAAACAGATGCATTCATCATTGCGGCAATATCGTCAAAATTTATCAGAGAAAATACAAGCCGTGTCCATATTTTGCCTTCATATTCATGGGGAATTATAATCTCATGATGTGAGGGATTTTCTTTTTTCACCTTACGAAGGGCATAATACGCCTTTTCGCCCGTTATGTGATAAAAGAAATAAAATGCACCGTCATCTTCAAAGACATCAACGCTGTCTGTTTCTGCAAGGAGCATTCCTGAGGGCTCAGCTATATCACCGTAGCGGAAAATGACATTCACATCAGTTTTTTCTTCTTCGCAGAGAAAAAGAGAATAGGGCTCCTTCATTTCAAGGGGCTCGGGAGTTTCAACCCTGAGCACTATGTTGCCTGTTTTAAAATAGCAGATGTTCATTTTACCGCCTCCTTTTAAAAGATTGTACCACACAACCCGAAAAAAATCAACAGGGGGAAGACTGAGCTTCCCCCTGATTCAATTATGAAGTATAAACACTGTAGTCAGCCGTAGGAACATGATAACAGATTGAGTCATTTCCTCCGGGAGGTGTTGAATCACAGATACCGAAATCAGTAAAAATTGTGTACCCGAATTCTTCGTCAAGTATGGGACAAGCATACGGATCGTGTTTTGAGGTAATGAATGCACAACCTGCGGCAATATTAGCCGTAAGCTCAAAGCTGTCAAACACAATTTCGGGTGCTGTATACGCTTTTTTCATTGTTAACCAATCCTCACTTTCCGTTATTGTCACACACCTGTTAATAATAACACAAGTTGTCTGAAGAAATCAAGTATTTTTTCGAAAAATCCTACAAGTTTTTCAAAGAATGTGAGATTTTCCTCAGTATCCGCATCTGTATTATCCTCTGCTTCGGGAATTTCCTCAACAGTTACAGTGATTTCAACAGGTGTCTCTGATTCAAGTCCGTTTTCATAAGCACCTGTTATGAAGTAAGTGTATGTACCTGCATCATCTTCGCTGAGAGTTACAGTCCACTGCTTTACTTCCTCGTTATCGATTGTTTCAACATAGCTCTCAAGTGCTTCGGGAGTGATAACATTGCCGTTTTCATCCCTGATGATAAGTGTGTCAACATCAGTTGAAGTTGATACATTCACCTTTATGCTCTCTCCTGCCGTAACACTGTTGTTTTCAACAGCAACATCATCCTGACCGATTTCAAGGTCTGCATTTGTTGCTCTGACAGCAGAACGTGCCATTCTGAAGGTTGAATAACTTGACATAAGCATTACGGGCTCTTCAGAAACGACCTCTGCACCGCCGTTCTGAAGGTTCTCGAAATAACCGATACCTGCAGAGGGGAATGTCCACTTGAGGTTAGTGATTGAAATAATGCCGTCTGAAATATTCTGGATAACAACCGTGTCTGAGGTGTAATATGTGTTACCGTCTGCACCTGTAACAGGAGTCCAGTTAAGCTGACCGACACTCTGCTGACGGAGAAGTCCGTCAATTGAGTAGTAAAGGTCTGTTGAAGACTTAACTGCAGATTTTGCTGTGTATGTGCCTGCTGTTGTTGCATAAGAAATGAACATTTCAGGCTGTGTATCACCGACTGCCTTTGCACTTATCTGAACATCGTCGGGAATTGCAGAAGCCCAGATTTCAAATGCAACAGCCTGATCCTTGAGAAGGTAAAGCTCATTGTTGGGACCGCCTGATGTGTACTTTGAAACATCATCGTTATCTGCAATACCGTCAATGAATACTACGCCCTCTGCAGATGTGCCGTCTGTGAGCTGATTTGAACCGATAAGCATATCACGGAGCTCGAGGTAGTCAGCATTTGCTTCCTTATCCTGTGTATAGGTATAGGAAATTGTAGCGTTTGTAAGTGTATCGCCCACACCTGCGGGATTATAAACTCTCACTGCATCAATGTAGAATTCATATGCACCGTCTTTTGCAATATCCATTCTTGATGAATACATAGGTGTGATTGTTATTGTGTAAGTACCGTAATCGAGGTCAGAAACCTTTATAACGGGAATCTGATAAAGTGCATTATCCTCTTCAACAGCACTTTCAGTTATCCAGCCCATTGCATATGCAGGTTCAAGGTCTCCGGTATTCTCTGTTACGATTGTACCGTCAGCTGCGTAGTAGGTGGGAGTTGCTGTATAGCTTCTGTCAGCTGTGAAGTAAAGAGGAATGCCTGTATCAGTCAGAGTGGGATTGCCGCCTGCACCCTTATAAAGCTGACCGTAGGTATAGCCGTAATATGTGTTTACAGTGTGGTTTCTGATTATATCACCGTTCGCATCTGCAACAGTCAGGTTGATTGCACCTGTATCCTTGGATGTGACACTGATAAGGTCGAAGCCTGTACCTGCAAATGTAAACTCAGCCTTGGGCCATGATGAGCCTGTACCGCCGCTGTACTTGGAATTGGGATTATTCTTTGCACTGACTGAAACATACTTTGCAGAATAGCCGCTGTACATTGCACAATCAGAATATGCACCGTCGTAACCGTAGGGGTTTGCAGCAGCATCGCCTGCTTCGTCAGCAGCCTGATAAATCTCACCCTTGACAACGCCTGTAGGCAGAGTCTCTGTGATATTCTGCCATACACCGTAGTTGTTTGTGTTGGTTTCGATTGAGGGGATTGTACCGTCTGTGTAGGTTATTCCGTTGCCCTCAAAATCATCCTCAAAGTAAATTGATGTTGCAGGAACAATTGTAACCTTTTCAAACATGTAATATACCTGACCGTCCTGATAGGTTGCGTCGTTTTCAACCTTTGCACACAGATATATACTGCCTGCATTTGTGAACTGCATTGTATGAGGCTGATACTTGGCTGTACCGTTCTTGTTGATGGTATATGTTCCGAAGTTGCCTTCATATTCCATTTCCGAAAGACTGCCGAACTGAGTTATCTCAGTTGCAGAAGGCTCAGTGAACATTACACCTGAGTTAGCAGAAGCGGGAATTCTTGTTGCAATACCGATATATTCGTATGTGGGAAGCTCGTAATCTGCAGGAGCAGAAACCTCATTGTTTTCTGTAACATCGAATTCAACAGGAAGACCGAAGTCAACAACATATGTCTGATCAATAAGCTTGACATAGTCAGAAACCTTCTGAATGTTGAATGAAATCTTACAGTTGGAGTCTGTTGAACCTCTTTCAAGGTAATAGAATGAGAATGTGTGCTGCTGACCGTCAGTTGCAACCTTGTTGAGATACTCAATTGCAGCCTGATTCTGAGCACTGATGCCTGCATTCTCTGCACCGTAAGTGTATGTGAGACCCTCGCTGTAGCCGTTTGTTACTGTACCTGTTTCAGCATCTGCCACATACTGATATGAAACCGACTTGTCAGTGAAGTTGATTGATGCACTTCTTGCACCGTGAAGACCGCCGTTATCAAGAACAAGAACATCGTCAATGTAAACAAGAACGTCGTCGTCACCTGAGAAGTCAAATACGATATCATTGCCGTCACCGTATGAACCGCTTGAGGGAATGAAGAACTCTGTTGAGAAGCTCATACCGAAGTGGTAGATAGCATTCTCTGTTGTTGTCATGTCTGCATTTGAGCCGTCAAGTCTGTTGTTGAAGGGGAAGAAGCCGGAGCCCTTGGCAGGCTTACTTGCTTGTGGCTGTCCGTAGATATCAACAAGAGGACCTGCGACAGCACCTGTGCCTACAGTATCAATTTCAGTAAGCTGTGCTGTTGCCGTATGAGAATTATCATCGTAGCTTGCCTGGAATATTCTGTCCGGATCTGATGAATTGTAAACATAAGTATTTACACCGTAGTCGTTTGTGTATTCAACAAAGGGGAACTGAACATCCCAGTAATACTTGGCATATGTTTCCTGAGGATTACCTAATTTACTTGAAGAAACAATATCGTTCTTTGAGAAATAATCGGGAACATAAACACTGATGTTTTCAAGAGGCGGGAGGGTTATTGATACGCTTGAGCCGTTTCTTGTGATGCTCTTTGTCTGAAGTGCATGAATACCGGCAACGCCATTTCCGTTGTCATCAGTTAACGAAGCATAGTTGATATAGGGCAGAACATCATAAGCATCATGTGATGTGGGAAGACCGTCTGCACCGAGAGTTGTACTGAAAAGACCCTGTACGGAAGCACCTTCATTCTTTTGTTCACCGTCAGCCTTTGTACCTGCCTTACTCCAGATATTCCAAAATGTCTTATAAGAGTTGTCAACCACTGTGCCTGAAGTAACGGCATCACCCGTAAATGCAAGTGTATAAATCTTTGCATATTCATAGGCAACAGCTTCAATTGCCGCAAACTGTTCATCTGAGCTTAACCAGGTTTCTGTTGTTGCACCGACAATTGATACGATCTGGTTATACAGATCTGTATTATTGTAAATAATGTTGAACATCTCATCATAAGCAATAAGGTTGAAATCAGTACCGCCTGCAGAATAGTCAGCATCGGGAGTATAACCGTACTTATAAAGAGTTGCAGGGAAACCTCTCTTTGCGATTTCAAGTGCTGCAATAGCCGCATCAATCGCATCAATAGCAGCCTGCCACTGAGCATCAGTTGCCGTATCGTTATTGTAGGAATCAATACCGTCCTTTATTGCAACAAGCAGATTGTTGTATGATTCATCGGAATAGTTACCCTGATCGATTGCAATTGCTTCGAGAAGCTTGTTGTAAAGTTGCTTCTGAACATCTGTGTCTGCAGCAAGGTTTTCAAAGCTGTAAAGACGGAAATGTCGGTTATAGTCAGAATTATCCGTGCCTGACATTGTCTGTCCCCATGTTGAAAAACGGTCCGAATACTTATCAAGGAATATATAACTGTTGTTTGATGTGTTCAGAGTGGGATTGTATATAGCAACTCGACCGTCAGCATAAGCTTTTACAGCAATCTTCTGTGGTGTTGTGCTGTATGTAAGCAATTGTGCATTGTATGTCATTGTATTATTTACGTCTATATTGAGATACTTATCACCATTCTTTATGTAATAAAGATTATCCTCAACATATTCGAATCTGACTTCATGTGCAGTCTCTGCAATTATTTTATTATCAGAGCTTATGCTTGTGTCAGCAGAATGTGTCAATGCACCTGTTGAACCTGACACAGCAACATTTGTCATGTACTTAAGACTTGACTGACCGTCATCACTTGCACCGTTGACACCCCAGGTGATCATATATTTACCTTCATCAACGGGAATTCCGTACCAAGGAATAAGCTTGCCGTTTACTTTTCTCTGAAGTGTAAGAGGAGTACCTCCCTTATTATCGCTTTCTTTATAGATAGAAACATACAGATCTTTACCGCTTGTAACATTACTGTCACTGTATGCATAATCACCCATGAATGTAATAAGGTATGTGTTATTATAAACACTTCTGAACATGACCTTATTTGTATCGGGATCAATTTCTGCTGTCCACCATGTTTTTTCAGCTGTACCATCTGTTGTACCCGACAACTGAGCGTTATCATCCGAATTATCTTTAATTGCATACAGATATTCTCTGTCACCGTCAGGATTGATACGGGAAATGTGATAATACCCTGTGCTTGTATCTCTTTCGATTTTCCATGTGTCACTATCGATATTGGGCTCTGCGAAAGTTGCTGCAAAGCCTGTACCGTCCCACCATGTACCGTCATCAACAACATAATCATTGGTCATAACACCCCATGCAGGATTATTGCCGTTAGGGTCATCAATACCACAGGAGATTACATATTCACCGTCAGGAATATAAGCAGTATTAGCAACAGAAGCACTGTATTTTCCGTACTGAGCTGTTGAATTTGCAGGAGGAGTGAGAGCCGCAATCTGATTTTCAAGCATAGGCTTGAGATTCTTGTACTTAAGAGCCGCATAAGCCTGATTGATAGCTTCAGTTGCTGCTGTTACTTCACTTTCTGTAGCAGAATCGTTTGTATAAACATTATAGCCTTCCTGAAGTGCTCGCTGAAGCTCCTTATATGTGTCAGATGTATAGTACTCTTCATTTGCGCTGTTTGCAGTTTGCATAGCATCATAAAGTGCTGACTTATCTACAGAATCATCAACATATTTTTTATATAAAACAAATTTATTACCTGAAGAATTATCATTTGATGCATAAGTACTAAAGAAACGTGCATTTGTTTCTCTGAAGAAATGATTAACATACTGAGAACCATATTTCAATTCTACAGTATTATCTGAATTTATATCTACAGTAATTGCCTGAGGAGTATCAGAGAATGTAAGACTATTGTTTGAACCACCGAGATTCAGATATTGTCCGGATGAATTCTGAATATAATATGTACTTGATGAAGACGATACAAGTGTAAATGTGAATTCATTTTTTGCTGTTGTAACAATCTCATCACCTGAAGGAGTAACCTGTTCTCTTTGCAGACCGGTAACAGCAGCGCTCTGCCAATTTGTACCGGTTGCAGGTTCTGTTGTCATAAGGAATCCCTGATTTGTTACAGTATCATCATAATTGTAAAGAACATATACATCATTATCAATAGGTGTACCTGATTTGACAGTATAAAGGAAATAGCCATTTTTTATTTCATCAGGCGCATCAAGATTTGCAATATCCTCTTTAAGTGTGGGACTGATTGCAGACTTTTCAAGTGCCGCATAGGCTGCGTCTATAGCTGCTGTAGCTGTATTCTTCTCAGCATCTGTTGCTGTGCCGCTTGTATACTTTTCGTAACCGTCCTGCACTGCATCAAGAAGGTCAGAATATGATTCGTCTGTGTAGGCATTGGGATTAGCAGCCATTGCCTTTGTAAGAGCATTGTAGAGTGAAACATCAGCAGCAGAATCGGGTTCTACTCTGCGGTAGAGAGCATTTCTCTGATTTGCCTTTGCACTGGCACCGGGAATGCTGTTTGACCACTGACAGAAAATCGGAGCATCACTATCAGTGAAAAGGTCAATCACATAATAAGTATCAGCGTTATTATATATGAAATGACCGGCATGGATTACTACCTTGTTTTCCCCTGTTGAAACCTGAGAAATCTGAGTTGCTACCTGTGTATCTGAAAGAGCAACAAAAGAAGTCTTGCCCGTATTTATATCGAGGTATTTACCTTCTGAAGAAACCACTTCATAAGAGTTTTCAGAATCTGCAATCTTTCTTATTGTCCATTCATTTGCTGCATTTGTTTCAACAATATTTCCGTTGAGAGTTGCAGCTTCTTTTTCAAGACCGGTCTTTGTGTCAGCGGAATTTGAAAAATACTTATAGGTCATAGCATAACCGGCTTCATTGTAGATGATGTACTGACCGTCTTCAACAAGACCTACATCGCCCCAACGGTTGACTTCTGTTCCGTCAACTGTATAGAGCCTGAGGGCAGTACCTGAAGTGCTGACTCCTGCTGTATTGGAAGCTGAAGCTGAATATGTGATGTAATTTGTGCCGTCACCGATTGTCACTGTGCCGTCTGAATATGACACGGTGAGCTTCTGTGATGTCTTTGATACTGAAACGCCTGATGCGGAAACATTGAGGAATGACGTTGTGATATTTTCATCTATATATGAAATAATATATGTTCCGTCACTCTGTCTGCTGAAGCTCCACTCCTGTGATGTGGCTGTTGCATCACTGCCGCTTGTTGTAAGTGTGCCTGTTGTGCCTGAAGCTGAGTTCAGAACACCCGTTGAAGTTGTTCCTGATGTATCAACACCTGAAATAATGTATGCTCCGTCGGGAACATATGCAGGAACACCTGAGCCGAGAGTATAAAGCTCATATGTTACATCAGCATTGGGAGCATCAAGAGCATCCACGCTGTCCTTGAGAAGCTCGTATCTTGCATCGTCGTCAAGATTGTCCATATCAACAGTCTGGTCAATGACTTCTTCAAACTCATCTGTGAGCTCTTCGCCCGTTTCTGCAACAGATGTAAGACCGATAGACTTTGCTGCAAGACCTGAGGGAGAAACAGTAACATTGATGCTGCCTGTTTTCTCTGTTGACTGAACGATAACAAGTGCTTTGCCGTTGAACATCTGAATCTGAGCAGATGTGTCTGAAAGAAGAGCAGTTGAGCTCTGGAACTTCTGAGCTGTGGCAGGATTACCGTTGTCGACACCTGCAATAACAGCTGCACCGTCATTGCTTGTAAGAGTAACATTGAGTGTGCCGTTGTAGTCGTTTACAAAGTTGCCGTTTGAATCAACAGCCGTGATTTCAATATATTTGAAGCTGTCGCCGTCTGCAGTAAGAGTTGTATCGTTGTTCCATGCTGAAACGGTGATACCTGATGCAGAGTTTGCATAGAGCTTCTTTGTGCCGACTGTATCTGTGATTTCTGCACCGCCCTGTGACTCATAAGCCTTTACGGTGATTTCAGCAGAAGCATCATATTTAACCTCAAAAAGAGGATAGAAATTATGGTCGTTTGAATCTGTAAGCGTACCTATCTTACAAAGAGAGCTGTCTGATACACTTTCTGAATATGTAAGATACTGATAGCCTGCTGAGGTTGTGTTTGTTGTAGCAGTTGCAGTACCGATAACATTGCCGTTGTAAAGAAGCTCAACATAAGGAGCATCCGAGTAGATTGCTACATCAACATAACCGCTTGAATCAACAGCAAGGTTTGCACTGTTCCATGTACCGGGAACAAGATGAAGGGTTGTGTCGCTGTCATCCCACATTGCATCGTAAAGATATGCTGAATCCTTGTTGAAACCTGCTGTATCAACAAAGCCGAAGTATGATGAGTTGGGATATGCGTAGGGGGAATTGGAACGAAGATATGCGTTCCAAGGGGTGGGCTCACCGATATAGTCAAAGCCTGTCCATACATATTCGCCCGAGAACCAGTCATTTGTTATAACATAGTACCATGCATCGGCTGCAGTTGCACCCCAGCCTACCTTTGAAGCATCGTATGCATTGATCTGATAGTCGCTTGAGCCTGCATAGTTTGCATAGTGTGCATAAACAGTGCTTGAGTTGTAAGCCTGATCTGAATAAGCATATTTATAAACGCCACGGCTTCCGAGTGCAGAAGTGGATTCCGTTGAAACGAAGGGAATGCCTGCTGCAGGGAAGGTTGATGTCCATGATGAAATATTATAGTTACCGCCGTATACATCAACATTCTGACCGTTGCCCTGAATTGATGTATAGTTACTGCCGATAGTTATTGCTCTGTCATCGTATGTTCTGATGATTGACTCCATGTCTGCATAGGTCGTGGTATCATTGAACTCTGTAGCTGAAAGCTCATTACCAAGGTCCCATACAGCAATACAAGGATTGTTATGGTCACGCATAACTGACTGTTCAACAACAAACTGATACCATTTTTCACCTGAATCGGCACCAATTATCTGTGTTGAACCGATTGTGCTGTTGCAATAAACACTGAAGTCGTATGTATTACCGTTTTTCTGTGAATACCAGTTATCGAAGAACTCTTCCATAACAATAATACCAAGCTCATTACATACCTGAAGAAATGCCTTTGAAGGTGTACCGTGTGATGTTCTTACGGTATTGACACCAAGCTCTTTAAGAATGGAAAGCTGACGGTAGATAGCATCATATTCCTGAGAAGCACCGAGTGCGCCCTGGTCGTGATGCAGACATACACCCTGAAGCTTCATGAACTCACCGTTCATTGAAAAGCCCTTGTCTGTTGTCCATTCATACCAGCAGTAGCCGTAGGTTGTTGAATATTCATCAATAAGCTCGCCTGTGGAATTGTTATATACAGACACCTCTGCCGTATAAAGAACGGGATTGTCACAAGACCAGAGAGAGGGATTCTGAATAGCCATATTAAGAGTTACGGTGTTGGATGAACCTGCAGCGATACTTGCAGTCAAAGAAGTCTGTGCAAGTGCATTGTCGCTCTGATCTTTTATTTTCGCAATAACAGCCACCTGTGAAGCTGATGTGCCGTCATTCTGAAGTGTTACCTTAACCTTTGTTGTGCCGTCCGTACCGCCTGAAGATGCAAGGTTGGGAGTCTTCACAGATGTGCCGTTAAGGGAAACATGCACGGGGTTGACAATTGTCATTGTGACATCTCTGTAAATACCTGAACCTGAATACCAACGGCTTGAAGGAATGGGATTCTCAACCTTGACTGCAACAAGGTTGGTCGTTACACCGTCACAGATAAGGTTGTCCGTGATGTCATATGAGAATGAATTGTAGCCGTATCTGTTTGTGCCAAGATTCACACCGTTTACATAAACAGTTGTATACTGGTAGGAACCGTCAAAATTGAGCACAACTGATTTACCCGCATAGTCTGCAGGCATAATGAAGCTCTTACGATACCATCCTGTTCCGCCGGGCAAACTGCCGCTTTCACCTTCGGTTCCGCTTGTGGTGAAATCCTGAATGATACTGAAATCATGGGGAAGACTGACATCTGCCCATGACTTGTCACTGTATGCCGTTGACTGGGCATTTGACACATCACCAAGATTGAACTTCCAGTTCTTATTGAAATTGAGTTCAAGTCTGGCACTGTCCGCCTCGGCAAGTGCACTTATTTCCTCCGCAAATGCCACAAGTGACATTACAGGGATTGATGTAACCACCATGAGAAAGCTCATCAGAATGCAAAGCAATCTGGTGCCGAAACGATTCTTTCGATTTGTCATAAATAACACCTCATAAAAATAATGATACAGAAATCCATAGTAATATACACTATAACTATATCACAGAAACAGCAACAAAGCAATATACAAAATACACAGAAATGTTACAAAATACTAACAAAACAGAAAAAAAAGGGGATGTAAAAAAAGTGTAGACCGCAAAAACGACTACACATAAAGATTTTTAACATGTTAAAACTAAAAAATAACGACAAAAAATAAAAAATGGAGAAAAAGGCGTTTTTGCTATAAATAAACTTCACCACTCGACGTACCTTTGTACGCCTTCGGGCAAAGCAAAAATCAAGC
>JAFUIY010000116.1 GCA_017473925.1 Clostridia bacterium
AACTCGTAAAGGTCTGTGGTCGGAGCCTTTCTTAAACCGTCTTGCGGTAGGAGGTGAAACCGATCCACAGTATCCATTACAGTATAGCATACAGTCCTTGGAGAGGGACTCTAATAACTACTACTTTATTATACGAGGATGTTTCAAATGCTGAATAGTGCTATTATCATGGGCAGACTCACTGCTGACCCTGAACTCAGAACAACATCATCAAACATTTCATTTGTCAGATTTACTGTTGCTGTTGACAGAGCTTATCAGAAACAGGGAACAGAAAGACAGACAGATTTTATCAATGTTGTTGCATGGCGTCAGACTGCTGATTTTGTTTCAAGATATTTCCGCAAGGGTCAGATGATTGCTGTTCAGGGTTCAATTCAGACCGGTTCTTATGAAAAAGACGGTGTCAGAAGACAGACCTTTGAAATCGTTGCCGACAATGTAAGCTTCTGTGGCTCAAAGAATGAGTCAGGTGCTGCTCCGGCTGACAGATACCCCACGCCTGCTGCTCAGCCCGCATCCTTCCAGAACAGCACTGCAGATGATTTTGCAGGTGTTGATGCAGTGGAATATGATCTTCCATTCTAAAATATTATTAGGAGGTTACCGTAATGGCTTACGATAAGGATAAGGGCGGACGTCCCGGCAACAGAAAAGGCCGTAGAAAAGTCTGCACATTCTGCGTAGAAAAGGCAGAATTTATCGATTACAAGGATGTTGCTAAGCTTCGCCGCTTCACATCCGAAAGAGCAAAGATTCTTCCCAGAAGAATCACAGGCACATGTGCTAAGCACCAGAGAGAGCTTACAACAGCTATCAAACGTGCTCGTCAGATTGCTCTTCTTCCCTATACAAGCGACTGATAAAATATTCAGCAGTTCTCCGGAACTGCTGTTTTTTTATTTTTTACCAATAAATTATTATTTTCATTCGTCATAGTTAATGAAAGGAGGGTATGACTTGAACAATACTGACCTGAAAATGTATTTTTTATCTTTAAAAAAAGGAAATACGGCTGCATTTGAAATAATATATAATGAAATGAAAATTCCTGTTTATACAGTCATTTTCAGAACGGTCAATAATAAAGACATTGCAGAGGAAATCTTGCAGGATGTATTTGTCAGGTTATACTTCAATCCTCCTGATGATTCCGTTAAAAATATCCGTGCATGGATTTTTACCGTAGCACATAATCTTTCTGTTGATGTTCTTCGCCGTGAAATAAAGAAAAATTATGTTGAAAAAGCAGAACCCTGTAATTCTTCTTTTGACGAAATCATATTTGATATTCCAGATGCACTTAATTTGCTTGAAAAATCAGACAGAATGATTGTTGTTTATCATATAAATGCTGATTTGAAGTTTAAAGAAATTGCGAAAATACTAAAAATGCCCACAGGTAGTGTTTTGTGGCGGTATTACAAGGCAATTGATAAAATGAAAAAATATCTGACAGGAGGAGAATAATGAAAACAAAATTAATTGCTGTAATCTCAGTTTTTATATTTTTATTTTATATTTCATCCTGTGATATGCAAAAAAATTCATATTCTGAAAATGAAGAACCTGTTAATTTGAAAATAATTCAACAGGAAATTGCTGAAATACTTTCTGAAGCAGGAGTAAATAGCGGTATAGGTATTGATGAAGAAAATCATAGAGTTATGATTGATATTCATATTGATGATTACGATATGGTTTATCAGTTACTCAATGACACTTATGCTGATTATATTTATATATCTGCAACAGACGGAAAAATTATACTTACATCGAATCAAGAAGACAATAACAATATTTTATTACAATTATTACTTGTTTTCGGATTTATACTGATAATGTTTCTGATTTCCTTTTTTTATTTCAGTAAAATAATAAAAAAGGGGCTTATTTTTAAATATGCAAACGGTGGTGAACAAACAGTTTTGAGTAAAAATATTGAATCAGGAATAAAAGATAAAGTAGAAATTCCTGATGATAAAGTTTTTGATAAAATTTTAGTTGAGATAAAAGAGGGTGATAAAAATGGTTTAATTTTAGATTAAACATATTTTGAATAGAATTTTAAAGGAGTTTTTATAATGTTTAAAAGGTTTTTATGCGTTTTTCTTGTAATTCAAATCTTTTTATTATTACCCGTAAATGTTTTTGCAAGCGATTTTAAATCGTTAATCAGAATATATGATCAGGATGCATCAGCAATGAGTCTGCAGAATTTTTTATCTGAATTTGATGATTCTGAATACGCAGGTGCATACATTGATGATTATGGCAGATTAGTAATTAATTTGCTTGATGAAGATTCTGAAACAATTGACTTTATCAGAAAAGAAAATGAAACATTATTAAGAAATAAAAGTAATACGAAGATAATATACAAGCATGCACAGTATAGTATGTCTTATCTTAAGAGTGTTGTAAAACAAATTAGTAACAATTTATCTGAAAAAGGCATATTTGGTGTAAGTATTGATGAAGAAAAAAACAAAATTGTACTTGATGTTTATGAATCTTCAGAACTTAAGGAGTCATCTTCAATCGAATGGAAGGATGCTTTGAAGTTGTCTGGTTTTTGTGAAAAAGATGACCTGTTTATTATTAATAAAACTGATATGCAACTGCAAACAACAGCAAGTATGCGTCCCGGTGCAAAATATAAAATAGGTAATTCATCATTTACTGTTGCATGGGGTGCAATAATTGAACATTCTGGTACAAATAACGGTAAAGAAGTTTTTTTAATTCCAGGTCATTGCTCGGCTGTGAATAACAATGTATATTTTGGATCAACATATGTTGGTAAAGTAATTGAGCGAGATTTTGGAGGATGTTATGATTTCGGATATGTTGAAAATACAAATCATTCAATGACTTCAGTTTTTGCAAACGGTGAATCTTTACCATATGGTTCACCTTACCGGAATCCACCGCAAGGACTGGCAATTACAAGTTTTGGGGCTGTTTCAGGAAAACAGACAGGAAAAATACTTCAAACAAATTATTCGACGATATATAGTGGAATTTCTCTGTCGGGTGTTTATAAATCAAGTTATAAGGCTCTGAATGGAGATAGTGGTGCACCTGTATATTCGAATGCTCCAATTGGTATGCAATCATTGTCATTACTGAGTAATGGCTCATGGGTAAGTTCTTCTTATTCTGTTTTTGTTCCCATGTATAATTTATGTGAACGTAATTCTGTTCATGATATTTTTTTGACAACATTTTAATTTTTTCAGCAGTTCTTTGGAACTGCTGTTTTTTATTTTAATATATTGATTGAAAAAGATTTATATTGTATAATGAAGTAAAAAAGGAAAGTGTGATTTCTTTGAAAATATATGATGTTGCATCTTACGGTGCTGTCGGTGACGGCAAGACTAATGATGCGAAAGCCATTCAGGCGGCAATTGATGACTGTACCGCTAACGGCGGCGGCAGGGTAGTTCTTGAAAGCGGAAAGACCTATTACAGCGATTCAATTCAGATTAAAAGGAATGTTGAACTTCATCTGCAGAAGGGTGCTGTTCTTAAGGCTACAAGTGACATAAACGGTTATATAAGACCCTGCAAGATGATAAATGACCCAAAAACAGCACTTGTGGGCAATCCCGTTACGGGCAAGCCGTCATTTGTATTCGTTTACGGATTTGAGGCTGACAACTGCTCAATCACCGGTGAGGGAACAATCGACGGCAACTGTTATGCATTTGTCAAAAGGAAAGATCAATATTATGTGACAGGTGATTTTTATCCCCGTCCCACAACAATTTACATTGAAAAGAGTAATAATATTTCATTCCGTGACATAACAGTTACTAACGCACCCTTCTGGACACTTCATCCTGCAGGCTGTGATGATGTTCTGATTTCTCACATCAGAATTCTCAATCCTCTCGATGTTGCAAACAGTGACGGCATTGACCCCGACCATTGCTCAAATGTCCGTATCATAGGCTGTCATGTCGTCTGTGCAGATGACTGTATCTGCCTTAAAACATCAAAGGGCAATGCAGAATACGGTCCCTGCGAAAACATAATCATCTCAGACTGTACACTTACTTCTACTTCTGCTGCAATCAAAATAGGCACAGAGGGTGTAGGCGATTTCAGGAATGTTGTTGTCAGCAATTGTATGATTTCAAGGAGCAACAGAGGTCTTTCCATTCAGATCCGTGACGGCGGTAATGTGGAAAATGTTACATTCAGAGACTGTACCGTTGAAACAAGACGCTTCTGCTCCGATTGGTGGGGTACTGCAGAGCCTGTTACAATAACATGTTTCCGTCGTGATGAAAACACCGTTGCAGGTCATATAAAGAATATCCGATACTATAATATAACAACAAAAGGTGAAAACGGAGTCCTTATTTACTCTTCACCCGAAAATCCTGTTGAAAATGTTGTTTTTGAAAACTGTAATATTCATCTTGAGAAAACCTCAAAGTGGGATTGCGGTCTTTATGACCTGAGACCCTGTATTGACCACGGAATAGAGGAAAGCGATAACTCTGCATTCTTTATCCGTAATGCAAAGAATGTCCGTATAGAAAAGACTGCGACATCCTTCGGGGAAAAGCCTTATCAATCCTATAAATATGCGCTTGACTGCGAGAATATTGACGGTCTCGAGCTCTGCAGAAATGATTTTATCTCAGCATGTGACGATATCATGAGACTTGAAAATGTCGTATTGAAAAATTCCTGAAAAAATGTAAAATTAATGCTTGACAAATCGGTTAGCCTGTGCTAATATATTTATGGTTAGTTGAGGCTAACCGATTGTTTCTCTATTTTCAGGTGGTAATTATGAATCTTACAACTGCCGTTGAAGGCAAGGAATATATGATTGACAGAATTGACACTGATGACGAGGAAATGGATGCTTTTCTTTTTTCTCTTGGTTGCTACAGCGGTGAACCTATAACAGTCATTTCGCATCTTAAGGGTGGCTGTATTGTTTCAATCAAGGACGGAAGATATAACATTGATAATCAGCTCGCAGAAGCTATTATTGTAGGGTAAAATTTAAGAACAATCTTCGGATTGTTTTTTTTAAGAGGTCGGAGTTAGCGGTGGCTAACACATTTTATAAGTTCTATTTCAGGAGGATAAATATGAGATTTGCATTAACCGGTAATCCGAACAGCGGTAAAACCACAATGTACAATGCTCTCACAGGCAGAAATGAAAAAGTCGGCAACTGGGCAGGTGTTACAGTTGATAAAAAAGAGCACCCGTTGAAAAAAAGCTACGGAATTGAAGATGTTGTCATTGTTGACCTTCCCGGTGCATACTCCATGTCACCTTTCACATCAGAGGAAAGTGTAACAAGAGATTATGTTAAAAATGAGAATCCTGATGTTATAATCAATATCGTCGATGCAACAAACTTAAGCAGAAGCCTTTTCTTTACAACACAGCTTCTTGAGCTCGGCATTCCTGTTGTTGTTGCCCTTAATAAGGCAGATATCAATGAAAAAAAGAAAAATGTTATAAATGCTCAGCTTCTTTCTGAAAAGCTCGGTTGTCCCGTAATTGACACAGTTTCAACATCAGCTGACGGACTTGATAATGTTGTCAGAGCTGCTGCAGATGCTGTAGGTAAGGGACAGCTTGCTCCTTATGTTCAGGGTACAATTGACCTTACAGATAAAAGGGTGGTTGAAGCTGCCGACAGAAGACGCTTTGAATTCGTAAACGGTATTGTCAAAGCCGTTGAAAAGAGAAGAGTTTTCACAAATGTGAAGAACAAGCAGGATAAAATCGATGCTGTTCTTACCAATAAATGGTTCGGTATTCCCATTTTTGCAGTTGTGATGTTCCTTGTTTTCTGGATTTCACAGGCAGGTCCCGGTGTATGGATTGCAGATGCACTTGTTGCACTTCTTGAAATGGGTCAGGAGGCAATTGCAGGTCTTCTTGAAAATGCAAGTCCCATCGTTTCCGCACTTCTTGTAGACGGTGTAATCGGCGGTGTTATTGCCGTTATCGGCTTCCTTCCTCTTGTTATGGTTATGTACTTCCTTATTGCTCTTCTTGAGGATTGCGGTTATATGGCAAGAGCATCTGTTGTTCTTGATCCTATCTTTAAGAAGGTAGGTCTCAGCGGAAAGTCAGTCATTCCTTTCGTTATCGGTACAGGCTGTGCAATTCCCGGCGTTATGGCTTGCCGTACAATCCGTAATGAGCGTGAACGCAGAGCAACAGCAATGCTGACACCCTTTATGCCCTGCGGTGCTAAGCTTCCTGTTATTTCGCTTTTTGCAGGTGCATTCTTTGAAGATGCATCATGGGTCGGACCTCTCATGTATTTTGCGGGTATAGTTCTTATTCTTATCGGTGCTCTTCTTATAAATAAGATAACAGGTTATAAAGTCAGAAAATCATTCTTTATTATTGAGCTTCCCGAATATAAAGCTCCTTCTCTTAAAAGAGCATTTCTTTCAATGTGTCAGAGAGGTTGGGCTTACATAGTAAAAGCAGCTACAATTATTCTTCTCTGTAATACTGCAGTTCAGATTATGCAGACATTTGACTGGAGCTTCCAGGTTGCTGAAAGTGCAGATACATCAATTCTTGCTTCAATTGCAGGCCCCTTTGCCTATGTTCTTGTTCCTGTTGTCGGCGTTCTTTCCTGGCAGCTTGCAGCAGCTGCTGTTACTGGCTTCATTGCAAAGGAAAATGTTGTCGGTACACTTGCAGTATGCTTTGTAGGTCTTGAAAATCTTATTGATACTGAAGAGCTTGCAATGCTTGAAGGTGCAGGCAGTGAAGTTGCAGGTATCATGGCAATCTCTAAGGTTGCAGCCCTTGCATATCTTATGTTTAACCTTTATACTCCTCCTTGTTTTGCTGCTATAGGCGCAATGAGAAGTGAAATGAAGAGTGCAAAATGGCTCTGGGGCGGTATTGCTCTTCAGCTTGCAACAGGCTTTACGGTCGGTTACCTTGTATATCAGATAGGTACTCTCATCACAACAGGTCAGCTCGGTGCAGGCTTCCTTCCCGGTTTTATTGCTGTGCTTGTATTTGTTGCTGTTATTGTTTTCCTTTGTCTCAGAACAAACGCAAAACTTAAGGCTGAATATGAACTCAATGAAAAGAAAAAGGAAGCTGTAACACAATAATCACGGGGTGATTTTATGGAAGACATTGTTGTTATAATAATTGTTGCAGTTATAGTTGTTCTTGCAGGATTATATATATACAAAGCAAAGAAAAGCGGTAAAAAATGTATCGGCTGTCCCGATGCTGAAAACTGCGGCAAGAGCAGTGCTTCATCCTGCGGCGGAAATTGCTCCTGCTGTCAGGGATGTAAAAACGATTAATACTCTATCTTAATAAACCTCATTGAGCAGTGCAGACATTATGTTTGCACTGTTCTTCATTTTATGATATTATATAAATAAATTTTTAACAACTATATGATATATTTTAATAAACTGATTACGAGGTGAACCCCAATGTTTAAAGTACTTGTTGTTGAAGATGATATTGAGCTTAATAAAATAATGTGTTCTGTTCTTAATAAAAACGGTTATACGACAAAAGGCTGTCTTAATGTAAGCGATGCCTATGATAAATTTGCAACTGATATTTACGACCTGATTATTTCTGATATTATGATGCCCGGTGTTGACGGCTTTGAGTTTGCAATTTCAGTCAGGAATATAAATCAGGAAATCCCCATTCTGTTTGTTACTGCAAGGGATGATTTCCTTTCAAAGCAGAAGAGTTTTGGTTTGGGTGTTGATGATTATATGGTTAAACCCATTGACCTTGATGAGCTTGTACTCAGAGTAGGTGCATTGTTAAGGCGTGCTAAAATAGCAAGCAGTAAACAGCTTGAAATCGGCTCTCTGAAAATGAATGCCGATGAATATTCAGTTTCAATCGGCGGTGAATTTGTTGCACTGACAGTCCGTGAATTCAATATACTTTATAAATTACTGTCATATCCGAAAAAGACCTTTACCCGTTCACAGCTTATGGATGAATTCTGGGATGCTGATACATCATCTGGTCCCCGAACTGTTGACGTATACATTACAAAGCTCCGTGAAAAAATGTCAGCATGTGAAGACTTTGAAATTGTTACTGTTCACGGACTCGGTTATAAGGCGGTTCTGAAATGAGACAGATT
The DNA here is from genome assembly GCA_017473925.1 of Clostridia bacterium. Taxonomy (GTDB): domain Bacteria; phylum Bacillota; class Clostridia; order Oscillospirales; family Acutalibacteraceae; genus UBA1081. The sequence goes on from JAFUIY010000116.1 coordinate 8,150, forward strand.
AATGAAAAAGCCGACAACTATAAAGACAAACGTGTAAGACGAAGTATACTTTCTTTTACAAGCTTTCTTGAATATTTTGCTCTGGCATCATTTATTGTTACCTGTTGCATTATAATGTTTATAAACGTATCGGGAATTAACATTTCAATTGATATTCCGAATGTAAGAATGGCAGCCTTATACACTTTTGGTGATGTCATATTTTTCGGTATTGTTTTTGCAGTTTTTGATAATGTAAGACATACGGTTACAATCGGAAGACCTATAAACAGACTGCTGAAGGCTACAAGCTGTATTATCAAAGGTGATTTTTCTGTTCAGGTAAAGCCCATTCACAGAAAAAAGAAAAACGAGTTTGATATCCTGATTGATGACTTCAATAAAATGGCTCAGGAACTCAATAGTATTGAAACTCTGAGAAATGACTTCATTGCCAATGTTTCACATGAACTGAAAACACCGCTGTCCGTAATTCAGAATTATGCTACCTTGCTGCAGGATCCTGATATTGATACAGAAAAGAAAAAAGAATATACAAAGGCGATTTCAGATGCATCAAAAAATCTCTCGGAGCTTATAACAAATATACTTAAGCTTAATAAGCTTGAAAATCAGCAGATATTTGCTCAGACCACAACCTTTGACCTGGGAGAACAGATATGTGACTGTCTGCTTGAGTTTGAACCTGTGTGGGAAAAGAAAAATATTGATATAGTCAATGAAATTGATGAAAATGTTCTGATCAAATCAGATGATGCTCTTCTCAAGCTTGTGTGGAACAACCTTTTCTCAAATGCATTCAAATTTACCGATGATAACGGTACCGTGTCCGTATCCGTCAAAAAAGAAAATAATTATGCAGTAGTTTCAGTTTCCGATACGGGCTGCGGAATGAATGAAGAAGTGTTACCTCATATATTTGAAAAATTCTATCAGGGTGATTCTTCACATTCAGTACGGGGAAACGGGCTCGGTTTATCCCTTGTAAAAAGAATAATTGATATTGTTGACGGTAAAATTGAGGTTGAAAGCGAACCGGGCAAGGGAAGTAAATTTACTGTATATATAAAGTTATAAATATTATTAAAAAAATATAAAAAATTTCAAATTAAGTATTGACAAATGACGGCTGTATATGGTAAAATAACACCCGTCATTGAGTCGCGGGTGTAGTTCAATGGTAGAATCCCAGCCTTCCAAGCTGGTCGTGTGGGTTCGATTCCCATCACCCGCTCCATGTGCGCTGATAGCTCAGCTGGATAGAGCAACTGCCTTCTAAGCAGTAGGTCAGGGGTTCGAGTCCCTTTCAGCGCGCCACTTATGGTGGGTATAGCTCAGTTGGTTAGAGCGCCAGGTTGTGGCCCTGGAGGTCGACGGTTCGAATCCGTCTATCCACCCCACTTAAAAAGCCGCAAATCACTTGGTTGATTTGCTTTTTTTATTTCTGAAATCAGATTGAGGAGTCGTCAAGCGGTAAGACACAGCACTTTGACTGCTGCATTCGTGGGTTCGAATCCCGCCTCCTCAGCCAAAAAATCCGACAAGTTCCGACTTGTCGGATTTTTTTATCAAAGCCGACAGGCTTGGTATATCATCATGCGTCAGCATGCATATCATCAACACGGCTTTGCCATGTTGTATATCATAATACCTGAGGAATGTATTTCTTTTGTTCTGAGTATATACGGCACTGCTTTATCTCAAATAATTGCAAAAAAATAAAGACCTGATTTGTGTCAGGTCTCTGTTGCTTAAGTATTATCAGTTTAAATAATATATAAAAATATCAGATATTTACTGGAAATATTCTCTGTTTTTCAGAACATAGTCACGTGTAATAAAGTCATAAATGACACCGGCAATACCTATGCATCCACCGACAAGAAGATTGATAACAAGTGCAATGATAAGATTTGTCTGCTGACGGTCATACATTTCGCATACGCCTCTTGGATATGATTCAAGACTCTTGCAACGGTTATTGGTCTGTATAGCACAATAAATATTCCATGCACCGGCAAAAACAGCAACAAGAGTAATACACTGCACAATACCTATTACAAGCCAGATTATAAAAGCAACTTTTTCTTTATCAATGAGTGTTTTGTATGCATTAATTCTTCGCTGTTCAAATGTTGCAGGGTCATTATTGTAATTGTTGTAGCCCTGATTATATCCGTACTGAGGAGGCTGATTGTAGCCGTTCTGTTTGTTATAATTATTGTACTGAGGGGGAGCCTGATTATAGCTGTTCTGATTATTATAATTATTGTACTGAGGAGGAGATTGATTGTAACTGTTCTGATGATTGTAGTTGTTATTCGGATTATAGTTATTATTCATACATAAACCTTCCTTTTTTTCTTTAATAATAACAGGATGAAAATAAAAAATCAATATATTATTGTAAATTAATGATATAATATATAAAAAGGTGTAAAAACAAACAGTTTTTTACACCTTTCTGTAATTATAATCTCATTCTGAGTATGTCGCCCTCATAAAGCTTTTCACTGCATGATACCGACAGTATTTCCTGAGGCAGGTGTGCAGTCTGTCTGTCATTGCCGTTTTTGTCAATTATGCTTTCAACAGTAAAGCTCTTGCCCGAAGAGAAGGGGGAGAGTATTTCGAGTGTATCCCCCACGGAAAAACGGTTTCGCATTTCAACAGTGTATCTTCCGTTGCCTTCATCTGCAAGTACAATCGCAATGAACTTACAGCTCTGATGATAAAGTCCGTCGTTGTTGTGGTCGTATTTCAGTGCACCGAAATAGAAGCCCGTTGAATACGGTCTGTGGCTTGCACATTCAAGCTCATGCTTTATCTGTTCGAGGGTTGCAGTGCCGTTCATCCTCTGTCTGTAGGCATTTGTGACTGTTGCAACATAATAAGGAGACTTCATTCTGCCTTCAATTTTGAATGAAATAACACCTGCATCTGCAATTTCATCAAGGAAATCCACACAGCAAAGGTCGTGTGAGCTGAGAATTGCCGATGTTCCGTTTTCTTCAATAACGGTAAAATGCTGTTCGGGGCGTTTTTCTTCAACAATATTATACATCCAACGGCAGGGCTGAGTGCATTCGCCGTGGTTTCCGCTTTTGCCCGAAAGATATGAGCTGATAAGACATCTGCCTGAGTATGACATACACATGGCACCGTGAACAAAGGCTTCAATTTCCATTTCCTTGGGAGTTTTTGCTCTGAGCTCACGTATTTCATCAAGTGTCATTTCTCTGCCGAGAACAACTCTTTCAGCATCCATATTGTAATATACTTCAGCTGTTTTATAATTCTGAATGTTAGCCTGAGTACTGATATGTACGGGCAGGTCAGGTGCTGCAGCCTTGATTGTAACCACAGAGCCGAGGTCTGATACGATAACACCGTCAACACCTGCTTCATAAAGGAAACGGGCATAATCGCCGAGTCTGTCAATTTCATTGTTCGTTGCAAAGCAATTGACAGTGATATATAATTTTTTACCTTTTCCGTGAACAAGCTCAACAGCCTTTATGATGTCATCATAAGAAAAGCCTGCATTGTCTGACCTGAGCTGCATAAACGGTCCGCCTGCATATACGGCATCAGCACCGAAATGCAATGCCGTCTTCATGCTTTCAGAACTGCCTGCAGGACAAAGCAGCTCACATCCTTTGAATTTTTCTTTTATCATAATGCTGCTGCCAGTCCATAGAGCATAACTGATACAACACTGAGTATCAGAAGTGCTACAAGCACCCATGAAATTACTTTTGTAAGTTTTTTGTTCATTATAAGCCTCTTATTCTATTCCTGCAATTTTCTTGATGCTCTCACCGATTACATCTGTGAGCTTTTCTGCATTTTCTCTTGTGTCGGAATGAGCTGTGATATAAATTTTGATTTTGGGTTCTGTACCTGAGGGTCTTACGACAACCTTGTTTGCATCCTCCATTGAGTATGAAAGTACATTTGATGAGGGAAGAGTGATGTCGGTTACTGCGCCTGTTGCAGTGTCGGTAGCCTTGCCTGTAAAATAATCGGAAACACCGATAACCTTGATTCCGCCGATTTCAGCAGGAGGATTGTTTCTCATGTCATCCATCATCTGAGCCATCTTCTTCATGCCGTCTGCACCCTCAAAGCCGAAGTTGAGAAGTGAATTGAGATACATGCCGTGCTTTTCATAAAGTGCATTCATAACATCAACAAGTGTCTTGCCCTGAGTCTTGTAATATGCAGCCATTTCAATGATAATCATTGAAGCATTGACAGCATCCTTGTCTCTTGCATGTGTGCCTGTAAGGTAACCGTAGCTTTCTTCAAGACCGATTTCGTAACGGTCCTCTTCACCCTTGTCAGTAAGCTGTTCAATAAGCTCACCGATGTATTTGAAGCCTGTGAGAAGGTCGAAAACCTCTGCATTGTATTCGTCAGCAATAGCACGGATAAGCTCGGTTGTAACGATAGTCTTTACTACAACGGGAGAAGTACAGAGCTTGCCCTGAGCCTTTTTGCGTGAAAGGATGTATTCTGTAAGCATACAGCCTACTTCGTTGCCTGTCATGAGCTTGTATTCACCGTTATGACGCACAGCAATACCTACACGGTCGCAGTCAGGGTCAGTTGCAAGCATGATGTCTGCAGGGAATTCGTCTGTAAGCTTCATGCCTTCCTCAAATACCTGCTTGATTTCGGGATTGGGAAAAGGACAGGTGGGGAAGTTGCCGTCGGGCTTTTCCTGTGATAGAACGATTTTAAGGTCCTTTACACCGATTTTCTTAAGGATATTCTTGACGGGCTTGTTGCCTGTACCGTTGAGAGGAGAGTAAATAACCTTGAGGTCTGCCTTTTTGCAGATACCCTTTTCAACCTGACGGGAAAGTACATCCTTGTAGAAGTCATCAAGAAGCCAGTCCTCGATAAAGTCAACCATATCCTCAGCGAGTGCATCGTCAAAGTCCATAATTTTTACACCGTTGAAAATGTCAACCTTGCTGATGTAGTCATATGTTTTCTTTGCACCCTCATCTGTCATCTGATAACCCTTTGAGTCATAGCACTTGTAACCGTTGTATTTTGAGGGGTTGTGGCTTGCTGTAATAACAATACCCGAGCTGCAGTGAAGTCTTCTTACAGCATAGGAAACAAGGGGAGTGGGCATAAGCTCGGGGAATATATAAACTCTGATACCGTTAGCGGCAAGAACACCTGCAGCGGTTTCCGCAAATAGCTGTGATTTTATTCTTGAGTCGTAACCGACTGCAACCGTGGGCTCTTCAAATTCTTCATTGAGATAGTCTGCAAGACCCTGTGTAGCCTGAGCAACGGTGTAAACGTTCATTCTGTTTGTGCCTGCACCGATAACACCGCGAAGACCGCCTGTGCCGAATTCAAGGCTTCTGTAGAAACGGTCAAGGATTTCATCGTCGTTTCCTCTGATGCTTTCAAGCTCTGCAGTGAGGTCGGGGTCGCTGACTGCATTTTTAAGCCACAGTTCGTATAAGAAATTGTAATCTGCCATATAGCTCATTCCTTTACATAAATTATTTCATCTTATATTATATACTATTTTAAAATAATTGCAATTATTTTTGCTATAAAAAATTAAATTTGCTTGACAAAATATAATGCCTGATGTAAAATACTCTTGAACAAATGTTCAGAGGTGTTTTTTATGTTTTCAATGGTCAGAAGTGTCGGTGTTTTCGGCATTCAGTCATATATGGTCAGTATTGAGGCAGATGTTTCAATGGGTAAGTCGAAGTTCGATGTTGTCGGGCTTCCTGACCTTGCTGTCAATGAGTCACGGGAGCGTGTAAGGTCTGCTATGAAAAACAGCGGTTTTGATTTTCCCGTTATTCATATCACAGTCAATCTTGCTCCTGCCGATATAAGAAAAGAGGGGCCCATTTACGACCTGCCCATACTCATTGCACTTCTTTCAGCAACGGGACAGCTTTCAAAACAGCCCTCTGACATTGCTTTTATAGGTGAATTGTCTTTGGGTGGGGAAGTCAGGCACATCAACGGTGTGCTTCCCATGGTTATTGAAGCGAGAAATAACGGTATCAGGCAGATTTTTATTCCCTATGATAATGCTGCAGAAGCTTCTGTTGTTGACGGAATTGAGATATATGCCGTCAGAACGGTAAAAGAGCTTATTGAACACCTTGAAAACGTAAACAAGCTAACCCCCGTTGAGTTTTCTATTCCTGATAACAATACGGATTATTTCAATTTTGCCGATTTTGCCGATGTCAAAGGGCAGTTCCAGGCTAAAAGAGCGCTCGAGGTTGCAGCTGCAGGAGGTCATAATATCCTTATGATAGGGCCTCCCGGCTCAGGCAAAAGTATGCTTGCAAAACGCATACCGTCAATTCTGCCCGAAATGACTCTTGACGAATCACTTGATACAACAAAAATCTATTCTGTTGCAGGAAAACTGCCCAAAGATTTACCTTTAATAAGACAGAGACCCTTCAGGTCGCCTCATCATACAGTTTCCGCTCCGGGACTTTCAGGCGGAGGTGCTGTGCCCAGACCCGGTGAAATCTCCCTTGCACATAACGGAGTTCTCTTCCTTGATGAATTGCCCGAATTTTCAAGACAGGCAATGGAAGCCATGCGACAGCCAATTGAAGACGGTGTTGTAACCATTTCAAGAGTTGCAGGAACTTTGTCATATCCCTGCTCTGTAATGCTTGTCTGTGCAATGAATCCATGTCCCTGCGGTTTTTACGGTCATCCTGCAAAAAAATGCACATGTCCTCCAGGTGCACCGGGAAGATATCTTTCCAAGGTTTCAGGGCCTCTTCTTGACAGACTCGATATTCATATTGAAGTTCCTCAGGTTAATTTTGATGAGCTGTCTGACGACACAAAAGGCGAATTGTCCGAAAGCATCAGGGCAAGAGTCAACACTGCAAGACGGATTCAGCTCAGACGGTTTGAAGGTACAAGGATTACTTCAAATTCACAGATGACTGCTGAAATGACACGAAGATTCTGTGTCATGACCGATAATGCATCTGCAATGCTTAAGGCATCCTTTGACAGACTCGGTCTCTCTGCAAGAGCCTATGACAAGATACTCAGGGTTGCAAGAACCATTGCCGACCTTGACGGCTCTGATATGATTGATGTACGCCATATTGCAGAAGCAATTCAGTACAGAAGTCTTGACAGAAAATTCTGGAATAACTGATTTTAAGGTGCTTTTCTGCACCTTAAATTTTTTACTTGAAATGTGATAGATTTTGATATAAAATATAAAATAGATTAATGTGCAATAAGGTGGTTAATTATATGTTTGAAGAACTAAAAAAGGAAGTTTACAGAGCAAATATGCTTCTTCCCGAATACGGTCTTGCTCCTTTTACATGGGGTAATGCATCGGGTGTGGACAGAAAGAATAATATCATCGTTATAAAGCCCTCGGGAGTGCCTTATCCCGAGCTTACATGGGAAATGATGGTTGTTGTTGACTTTGACGGCAATGTTATTGACAGTAAGTATAATCCCTCATCTGATACTCTTACACATATTGAGCTTTATAATGCTTTTCCGGAAATAGGAGGAGCCGTTCATACCCATTCAAAATATGCAACAGCCTTTGCTCAGTCAGGCAGACCCATTCCGCCTCTGGGGACAACTCATGCTGATTTTTCTTATGGTGCCGTGCCCTGTACAAGAAGTCTTACAGAAGAGGAAATCAACTCTGCTTATGAAAAGAACACAGGTGTTGTTATCTGCAATCATTTTAAGGATAATAAGCTTGACGCCAATGCAGTTCCCGGTGTTCTTGTACGCTCACACGGTGTGTTTGCATGGGGTAAGAACCCTGTAAAAGCTACCGAAAATGCTGCAACACTTGAAATCGTTGCTGAAATGGCACTCAATACATTTATTCTTAAATCTGATGTTTCGGATATCGATTCATATCTTCTTGATAAACATTATCTCCGTAAACACGGAAAGAACGCTTATTACGGACAGGGAAAGTAAATTATGGTTAATTTTACACATCTTCACATACATACGGAGTACAGTATCCTTGACGGTGCATGCCGTATAAAGCCCCTCATCAAGCACATCAAGGAGATGGGGCAGACAGCCATTGCCATTACGGACCACGGTGTTATGCACGGCTGTATCGACTTTTATAAGGCTTGTAAGGCAGAAGGAATCAAGCCCATTATCGGCTGTGAGGTCTATGTTGCACAGAGAACACGTTTTGACAAGGTACACGGCCTTGATAATCAGAGATACCATCTTGTACTTCTTGCAAAAAATGAAAACGGTTATAAAAATCTTATCAAGCTTGTTTCTGCCGCTTGGACAGAGGGCTTCTACACAAAGCCGAGAATCGACCATGATATTCTTGAGCAGTATCATGAGGATTTAATCTGCCTTTCTGCATGTCTTGCAGGTGAGATTCCTCAGGCACTTCTCAGAAATGACTATGAGGGTGCAAAGAACACTGCATTGTGGTATAAAAACCTCTTCGGTGAGGGAAATTACTACATGGAGATTCAGGACCACGGTATTGATGAGCAGAAGCGTACAAATCCCGATATTATCAGAATTGCCCGTGAGCTTGATATTCCTCTTGTAGCAACAAACGACGCCCATTATGTAAAGAAAGAGGATGCCGAGATTCAGAAGATTCTTCTCTGCATCCAGACAAAGAAGACCATTGCCGAGGATACGGGAATGGGCTTTTCAACCGATGAATTCTATGTCAAATCGGGTGAGGAAATGCTTGCTCTTTTCCCTGAATATCCCGATGCAATCGAAAATACAAACAAAATTGCCGAAATGTGTAATGTGGATTTCAAATTCGGCAATTCAATTCTTCCCAACTATGAAGTTCCCGAGGGTATGACTCATTTTGAGTATTTTCAGAAGCTCTGTTATGACGGGTTTGTGAAAAGATATGGTGAAAACGGTCCTCAGGAATACAAAGACAGACTCAACTATGAGCTCGGAATCATTGATTCCATGGGCTTTACCGACTACTTCCTTATCGTTTGGGACTATATCAACTATGCCCGTTCAGTCGGTATTCCCGTAGGTCCCGGACGAGGCTCAGGTGCAGGCAGTATTGCCGCTTACTGTGTAGGCATCACGGCCATTGATCCGATGCGTTATGACTTGCTGTTTGAGCGTTTCCTTAACCCTGAACGAGTCAGCATGCCCGACTTTGATATTGACTTCTGTTATGTAAGAAGACCTGAAGTTATTGAATATGTTAAACGCAAATACGGTGAAGACCATGTGGCTCAGATTGCCACATTCGGTACTATGGCTGCAAAGGGTGCCGTACGAGATGTCGGACGTGTTCTCGGTATTCCTCTTAATATTGTTCAGGCAGTTACCAAGGAAATTCCCGGTGACCTCGGCATGACAATAGCTAAGGCAATTGAAGCCAGCCAGGATTTCAGAAAGCTTTATGAGGGCGATTCTCAGATTAAAAATCTTGTTGATATCTCCATGAAAATTGAAGGTATGGTCCGTAATACGGGCATGCATGCTGCAGGTGTCGTTATCTGCCGTGACCCCGTTGACACATATGTACCTTTGTTCAAATCGGGAGAATCCGTTGTTACTCAGTATTATAAAGGCTGGGTTGAAGCACTCGGTCTTCTGAAGATGGACTTCCTCGGTCTTCGTACTCTTACTGTTGTTACGGACGCTGAAAAGCTTGTCCGTCAGAAGGTGCCTGATTTCGATGTCTACGATATAGATATAGATGACTCCGAAACCTATGAAATGCTTGCAAACGGCGGTACAAGCTGTGTGTTCCAGTGTGAATCGGCAGGTATCCGTTCACTGATGATCAACATGCATCCCAACTGTCTTGAAGATATCATCGCTGTTATTGCTCTTTACCGACCGGGCCCCATGGATTTCATTCCCGGCTATCTTGAAAACAGATCTCATCCCGATGAAATAAAATACCATACTCCCGAGCTTGCTCCCATTCTTGATGTTACCTACGGTACAATCGTTTATCAGGAACAGGTTATGCGTATTTTCCAGGACCTTGCAGGTTATTCACTGGGTGCTGCCGATATGGTCCGTCGTGCTGTTGCAAAAAAACAGGCTGATGTCCTTGAGCAGCAGAGAAAATATTTCCTTTACGGCTCAGACGGCTCAGACGGTTCTTCTCCCTGTGACGGCTGTGTCAAGCGTGGAATCAAGCCCGAAGCTGCAAATGCTATCTTTGATGACATGGCATCATTCGCATCCTATGCCTTCAATAAATCACATTCTGCCGCTTATGCTTATGTTACTTATCAGACTGCATGGCTCCGTTGCCACTATCCCTGCGAATTCATGGCTGCTATGCTGACAAGTGTGCTTTCCAATGCAGACAAGCTTGTTGCCAATATTGCCGAATGCGGAAACCTTGGTATCGATGTTCTTCCTCCCCATGTAAATGCTTCATCTGAGGAATTCACCGTTGAGGAAAATGCTGTCCGTTTCGGTCTTCTTGCTGTCAAGAATGTTGCACAGTCATATATCGAGCTTATTATCAGAGAGCGTAACGAGAACGGAAATTATGAGTCATTTTTCACCTTCTGTAAGCGTACCTACGGTCAGGAATTCAACAGAAGAAGTGTTGAACACCTTATAAAGGCAGGTGCTCTTGACGGTCTGGGCACAAACAGAAATCAGATGCTTCATATGATGGATCTTGTTGTTGAAAGCCTTGAAAGTGACAAAAAGGCAAGTGTTTCGGGACAGCTCGGCTTCTTTGATATGAGTCAGGAGCTTGCAAAGGCATCAGAGCCTGAAATTCCCGATATTCCCGAGTTTTCAGAAAAGGAAATTCTTCAGCTCGAAAAAGAAGCAACAGGTATTTATATGTCAGGACATCCCATGACTGCATATAAAGATTATGCAAGAAAGATTCATGCTGCAAAGACTATTGATTTGCTCGAAGCTGATGTAAATGACAAGACTTCACAGTATAAAAGCGGTCAGAGAGTAAGAATTCTTACAATTCTTTCGACTGTAAAGAAAAAAGTTACAAAGAATAATACTACAATGGCATTCCTGCAGGCAGAGGATGTCACGGGCTCAATAGAGGTTGTTGTATTCCCCAAAAAAATGGAGCAGGTTGCAGACCTGCTTGTTGAGGATAATATTGTTATGATTGAAGGCAGACTTGAGCTTTCCGATGATGCAGAGTCAAAGCTTTCTCTCGATTCAATTGAAAAGGCTCCTTCTGTTGAACAGCTTAAGGGCGGTACTGTTGCAGCTCCTCCTCCGCCCGAATATAAGCCTATAAAGAGAGATATTCCTCTTGCCGCTTCTTACGAGCCTGCAACACCTGCCCCCGTGCAGGCATCTGCTCAGCAGAGTGCTCCTGCTGTCAGAAAATCTCCCACAAGAGGCTTATTCCTTCGTCTTCCCTCGGACAGCTGTCCTGAAATTGCTCAGATAATGCCTCTCATAACTCAGTTTTCAGGGCCTACACCCGTGCATTTCTATTATACTGATGTCAATAAATACAATATGCAGACAGGAATCACAACAAGTGTTACGGCACAGCTTTACGGAAAATTACAGTCAATTCTCGGCAATAGTAATGTTGTATTAAAAAACTGAAAAATTGCGAGCTTTTTTGACAAAATAATCAATTGACTAAAATTTGCCTTTAGATTATTATATTAGTATTATGTAATTAGACTCAGTTGGAGGTATTTGTCTTATGAAGACTATTGCTGTACTTACAAGCGGCGGCGACGCACCCGGAATGAATGCTGCTATCAGAGCAGTTGTCAGAACAGGTTGCGAGAACGGTATGAGAGTTCTCGGTGTCCGCAGAGGTTATAACGGACTTATGAATGGAGATATGTATGAAATGAATCTCCGTACAGTTTCAGATATTATTCACAGAGGCGGCACAATGCTTTATTCTGCAAGAAGCCCCGAATTCAAGACTGAAGAAGGACTTCAGAAGGCTCTTGATGTATGTAAGGCTAACGGTATTGAGGGCGTTGTTGTTATCGGCGGTGACGGCTCATTCAGAGGTGCCCGTGACCTTTCACTCAGAGGTATCCCCACAATCGGTGTTCCCGGCACAATCGACAACGATATTGCATGCTGTGACTACACAATCGGTTATGATACAGCTATGAATACAGTTATGGATATGGTTGACAGAATCCGTGACACAACCGAGTCACATGACCGTTGCTCTGTTGTTGAGGTTATGGGCAGAAGAGCAGGTTATATTGCTCTTAACTCAGGTATTGCAATCGGTGCAACATCAATTCTTATTCCTGAAGTTGATTTCGATATTGAAAAAGATGTTATCGAAAGAATGAAGAGAACACAGAAGACCGACAAGAAGCACTTTATCATCATTGTTGCTGAAGGCGTTTCAGAGAAAATCGGCGGTGTTGACAATCTTGCAAAGATTATTGAGGAAAAGACAGGCGTTGAAAGCCGTGCTACTGTTCTCGGTCATGTTCAGAGAGGCGGTTCACCCTCACTCCGTGACAGACTCGTTGCAAGTGAAATGGGTAACTATGCTGTTCATCTTCTTATGAACGGTGCAAGTAACAGAGTTGTTGCAATGCAGAAGGAAGTTGTTATGGACTTCGATATTTACGAAGCACTTAACATGAAGAATACAATCAACCTCGACCTTTACAGAATTGCACACGAAATCTCAATCTGATATTAATATGATAATTGGCGTTCCGTTCAGGAGTGCCAATTTTTTTATAACAATTTAATAAAAGTATTGACAAAATATGAATACAATGTTAATATATGTTCAGATATACAAATATAGTTAATTGTTTGTTATCAATTTATTATTTTTTTGGAGGTAAAATTATGGATTTCATGGCAAAAATTATGACGTTCTTCATGTCAATCGTTTATTTCTTCGGTTCATTCGGTCTCGGTTCAAATCCGCCTGTACAGCTTCAGGTTCAGGATGAGCTCGGAAATCCTATCGCAGGTGTAACGGTTTATTATCATGAAAAGGGTAAATTAACTGATGATTACACACTTGTACCAATCGGCGAAACAGACGAAAACGGTCTTGTTGAATGGGAAAATCAGCCGTACGGTGAACAGGATATCTTTGTTGCAACTGACGGAGACGCTTTCAGCGGAAACACTGTATCATTTAAAATTACCGTTTCAAGAACAGGAAATGATGTTTTTGTTCTTACTCTTCCCGAAGAAAAAACAGTATAAGCTTTAATTTACAGTCCTGCAATTTATACGATTTCGGGACTGTATTTTTTTTCTTAGGAAATAATAGTACAGCATTGCATAAATTCATACTACAAATTGACATTTAATATGTAAATATTATTAATTGACAACAATATATAGTTGTTGTATAATGAACGTGTAAGAACACAACTGACGGATAATGCAGATAACTGCAAGGGAATGTTCTTATTTTATATAGAGATGCCGACCGTCTGGGCAAATTGGTTTTATCATGTTAAAACTGATTTGTCCTTATTTTTAACTCTATCGGGCAAATCACAATTCAAAGTATGGAGGAAAAATGATATGGAACACAAAAACTGGAACGGCTTTAAAGGCGAAACATGGAAAAATGAAATCAATGTCCGTGATTTTATTCAGTCAAACTATAAAGAATACACCGGTGATGAATCATTCCTTGCAGGTGCTACCGACAGAACAAAGCTCATGATGAAAAATGTTCAGGGACTTTTTGCACTTGAAAGACAGTTCGGCGGTGTTCTTGAAATAGACACGGCAACCGTTTCTTCACTTACAAGCTATTCTCCCGGATATATAGATAAAGATAACGAAATCATTGTCGGTCTTCAGACAAACAGACCCCTTAAAAGAGGTGTATGCCCCTTTGGCGGAATAAGAATGGCAAGACAGGCATGTGATGCATACGGATATAAGCTCAGCGATAAGATTGAAGAGGAATTCCGTTACCGTACAACTCACAATGACGGTGTTTTCCGTGCTTATACCGATGAAATGCGTAAGGCAAGAAAATGTCATGTTATCACAGGTCTTCCCGATGCTTACGGCAGAGGCAGAATAATAGGTGACTACAGACGAGTTGCTCTTTACGGTGTTGACAAGCTTATTGAAGAAAAGAAAAAGGATAAGGCTGCACTTTCTGACGGTATTTTTGACACTGTTCAGACAAGACTTGATGAAGAGCTTCACAAGCAGATTACATTCCTCGGTTATCTCAAGGAAATGGCGCAGATGTACGGCTTTGATATCAGCAAGCCTGCAGAAAATGCAAGGGAAGCAATTCAGTGGACATATTTTGCATATCTCGGTGCTATCAAGGAGCAGAACGGTGCTGCAATGTCGCTGGGCAGAGTAAGCACATTCTTTGACATTTATATTGAAAGAGATATTGAAAACGGTGTTCTGACGGAAGAAGCTGCTCAGGAGCTCATGGACGATTTTGTCATCAAGCTCCGTGTTGCAAGACATCTGAGAACTCCCGAATATAACGAGCTTTTCGGCGGAGACCCCATGTGGATTACCGAAGCAGTCGGAGGTATGGGTGAAGACGGCAGAACTCTTGTTTCAAAGACAAGCTTCCGTATGCTCAATACACTTTATACTCTCGGTTCTTCTCCCGAACCGAACCTTACAATTCTTTGGTCTACAGCTCTGCCTGAAGCATTTAAGAGATTCTGTGCAAAGGTTTCTGCTGATACTGACTCCATTCAGTACGAAAATGACGATGTAATGCGTCCCATATACGGTGACGACTATGCAATTGCATGCTGTGTTTCTGCAATGAAGCTTGGCAAACAGATGCAGTTCTTCGGTGCAAGATGTAACCTTGCAAAGCTTCTTCTCATCGCTATAAACGGCGGTTATGACACAACAAGCGGTATGCATATCGGTCCTCAGATGGATGTTATGGATGTTGATAAGCTTGATTTTGATGCTGTCATGGAAAGATACGATATTTACATCAAGTGGCTCAGCCGTCTTTATGTAAACACCATGAACATCATTCATTATATGCATGATAAATATTGCTACGAAAAGACTCAGATGGCTCTTCATGATACTGAGGTCGAGCGTCTTATGGCATTCGGCATTGCAGGCTTGTCTGTTGTTGCCGATTCACTTAGTGCAATCAAGTTTGCAGATGTTCATCCCGTAAAGGACAGCAAGGGTTATATTGTTGATTTCAATACTGTCGGTGAATTCCCCACATACGGCAATGACGATGACAGGGTAGACCTTATCGCAAAGGATATGACACACCGTGTAATTACAGAGCTTCGTAAGACTCCTGCTTACAGAAATGCTGTTCATACACTTTCTGTTCTTACTATCACATCAAATGTTATGTACGGTAAGAATACAGGTGCTACTCCTGACGGCAGAAAGGCTTCAGCTCCCTTTGCACCCGGTGCAAATCCCATGCATAACAGAGAGAAGAACGGTGCTCTTGCATCTCTCAACTCTGTTGCTAAAATCAGTTACGATGACTGCCGTGACGGTGTTTCAAACACATTCTCCATTACTCCCGAAGCACTCGGCAAGACAGACGAAGAGAGAGTCACAAACCTTGTAACTATCCTTGACGGTTATTTCTCAAAGAAGGCACATCACATAAATGTCAATGTTCTTAACCGTGAAACACTTATGGATGCTTATGAGAATCCCGAAAAGTATCCCAATCTTACAATCAGAGTTTCAGGCTATGCCGTTAACTTCAACAAGCTTTCCCGTGAACAGCAGAGAGAGGTTATCAGCAGAACCTTCCACGAAGCAATATGATCAAAGGCAGAATTCATTCATTTCAGTCTCTCGGTACAGTAGACGGCCCCGGTATAAGATTTGTTGTTTTTATGCAGGGGTGTAATCTGAGATGCGGCTGCTGTCATAATCCCGACACATGGGATATGACACAGGGAAAGGAATACACAGCAGAGGAAATTCTTTCAAAGGTTCTTCGTTTCCGTGAATACTTCGGTGAAAAGGGAGGAATAACCCTTTCAGGCGGAGAACCCTTGGTACAGTCTGACTTCGCTTACGAAGTGTTCAGACTTTGTCATGAAAACGGTATCAACACATGTCTTGATACTTCGGGAAGTATACTCAATGACAGCGTAAAGAAGCTTCTCACAGTCACAGACCGTGTGCTTCTTGATATAAAGTATGCTGATGATGAATCATATCATAAGTATGTCGGCTGTTCACTTGAAAAGCCCCTTGAATTCCTTTCATATCTTAATGAACAGTCAGTTCCCGTTACACTCAGACAGGTTATTATTCCGACACTCAATGATACTGCTAAAAATATCTTTTTCCTGAATAAACTGAGTAAAAAGTATTCATGTATTGATAAAACAGAGCTTCTTCCTTTCAGAAAAATCTGTCAGGTCAAATATGATGAAATGAAGATTGATTTTCCTTTCAGGGATATTCCCGTGCCGATAAAGGGAAAGATGGATGAGCTTAATAAACTTATAAATTAACTGCAGATAATTTCTGCAGTTTTTTTTGATGACAAACGGAAAATTTTATGATATAATTTTTTCAGGTGGTGACGGTATGAAAAAACTGTATAATAAAAATCAGCTTATGTTTTCCATAGTTTTAATTGTAATCTATGTTGTCGGTGCATCAGTCTGTGATTCCGTTTCCGAAAAAACAGGACTGACAAAAGCACTGACCTTGCCTTTCTTTATAGTTTTTTCTGCTGTTATTCTTTTGTTTCTCGGTAAAGAAAAGTTTTTCAGAGAATTCGGCTTGTGTAAAAGTCAGCTACCTGCGAAAAAGCTATTATACTTTATCCCTCTTGTGCTTCTTTGTCTTCTTAATGTTATAACAGGAATGAGCATTACAAAGACTGTTCCCGTAATTATCCTCGAAGTTTTGAGTATGTTATTCGTGGGTTTTCTTGAAGAAATCATTTTCAGAGGATTTCTTTTTAAAGCAATGGCAAAAGATAGCCTTAAAGCAGCAGTTGTTGTTTCATCTCTTACATTCGGTATCGGTCACATTGTAAATCTCTTAAACGGTGCAGAAGTTATATCAACACTTTGTCAGATAGTCGGTGCAGTCGGCTTCGGCTTTATGTGTGTGATGATTTTTGCAAAGTCAGAGTCACTTCTGCCGTGTATAATTACTCATTCCGTCTTCAATATGCTCAGCGTGTTCACACCTGAAACAGAAATGGTAACAACAATTATTGTTTCGGCTGTGATGCTTGTAATAACGGTAGGGTATGGAATATGTCTGCATTTGAATAATCGTAATAACATAGTATTTCAGGAGTGATTGTTTTGTTTAAAGAACCGGATTATTGTTTTATAGGTTTGTGTTTTCTTTTTATTGCCGGTATTTGCATATTTGAATTAATCTTCAATAAAAACAAGGAGTTTGTCAATAAAAAACAGATTGCCTTTGTTGTTATATGTGTTTTATTAAGCGGTGTTTGTTTCCTGGCTGCATATCTCGGAGAGATAAGTCTGATTGTTTTTTCCTTCGCCGTTTCATTAGGTGTTGGGTTTGCTGCAATCGGAATATCAAATATTGTTCTTTATAAAACATGTACAAAAAAGCTTACTGCAACATATCTTTACAGTCGCATAACGGGAAAAAGGGGTAACAGTGCTATTCCTGTTTTCAGATACAACTGGGAGGGTGAAGAATACACCTGTGCATCAAAACAGCAGGTTTCTGCAAGACTTATAGGCACAAAATACAGAATTGACCAGCCTTGTCAGATATTTATTAATCCCGAAAAACCAAAAAACGTCATTGTACGCACAGAAAAACTCACCGACGAAATCGGTAAAATTGTTCTCGGACTTGGTGCTGTCGCTGGTGGAGTATGTGCTTTGATTTTTATGTAGATTATTCTTTACTTTATTATTGATTTAATGTATAATAATCTCCGTACAGGAGTAAATTTATGGTTCTTATTATCGCAGAAAAGCCTTCTCTCGCAAGAAATATTGTTGCAGGAATAGGCCAGATGAAAAAATTTCAGAATTATTATGAAGGCTCGGGTTATATCGTAACCTGGGCTTTTGGTCATTTGTTTTCTCTTTGTGATATAGAGGACTACACAGGTGCCACATCAACAGGGAAGTGGAGCATGGAGAATATTCCGTGTTTTCCCGAAAAATTCAGGTTTCATCTGAAAACAGGCGAAGATAAAAAGCCCGATGCAGGCGTTATCCGTCAGTTTGAAACAATAAAAACTCTCTGCAACCGTCAGGATGTTGATGCAATCGTAAACGCAGGGGACGCCGACAGAGAGGGTGAAATCATTGTCCGTCTTTGTGTTATGAACGCCCTCGAAAGTGAAAAGAAGCTTCTCCGTCTGTGGCTTCCCGACCAGACTCCCGAAACAGTTGCTGCCGCTTTGCAGGATATGAAAAGCGAAACCGAATATGATTTACTTGCAAATGAGGGGTTTGCACGTACATATATCGACTGGCTTTACGGCGTGAATCTCACACGATATGCCACACTCAGGACAGGTGTGCTTCTTCGTGTGGGAAGAGTCATTGTGCCTGTTGTCAAGGCGATTTATGACAGGGATATGGCAATTCGCAACTTTAAGCCTGATATTTACTATGCACTTGTGTCTCAGGCAGAAACAAACGGTGAGGTTGTCGAGCTTGTTTCAAAGCATAAATTTCCTAAGGAAAAAGCCGTTGTCGCACAGAAAGCCTGCGATAAGCTCAATGCTCAGGAAGCAATTGTAACAGCTAAAAAGACAAAGAAAGACAAGCTGAATCCGGGTAAATTGTATTCTCTCTCAAAGCTTCAGAATTACCTCGGCAAGAAACATAAAATGCCTATGGAAACATCCCTGAAAATCGTTCAGAAGCTTTATGAAGAGGGGTATCTTACATACCCGAGAACTAACTCGGAATATCTTGCAACGGCTGAAAAGGACAAGATAAAGAAGATTATTGACATTGTTAAATCAAAGGGTTATCCCGTTGAATTCAAGGATAAGAAGACTATTTTTGACGATTCAAAAATTGAATCCCATTCAGCACTCACTCCTACATATAAATTCCCCGATGCAAACAAGCTTTCAGAGGAAGAACGAATTGTCTATACTGCAGTTCTCCGCCGATTTGTGGCTGTTTTCTGCAGTGAGGAATGTGTTGTTCAGAAGACAGAAATCACAGTATCCGTCGGTGAGTGTGAGGACTATAATCTTAAAGGGCTTATGATTCTCGAGCCCGGTTGGACAAAGTATGATGACAGCGGAAAGAACAATAAAATTCTTCCGAAACTCGAAAAGGGCGATAAGGTCAATATTGACTTTAAACCGAAAGAAAAAGAAACAAGTCCGCCCAAGCATTACACTATTGAAACGCTCAATAATTACCTTAAAAATCCCTTCAGAGAAGACAAAGCCGCCGCCGATGAAAACGACGACAGCGAGGATTACAGAGCAATTTTTGAGGGACTTGAACTGGGTACCGAAGCCACAAGAACGGGTATTATCAATAACGCAATCAAGAGTAAATATATTGAACTCAAAAAGGATGTTTACAGAATTCTTCCTGACGGTGAATATCTTATTGAACAGCTTGTAAATATGGGTATTTCAATGGATAAATACAAGACAAGTCAGCTCGGTCAGGCTCTCAAAAAGGTTTACAGAGGAGAAATCACTATTGATGACAGCGTTAAGCAGGCAACTGATGAAATCAGCGGTGTTTTCGGTGCAGAGGTGAATTCTCCTGAGTCACAGTTTTATTCAGGCTTCGCAGGTGATGTTGTCGGTAAGTGTCCCGAATGCGGAAACGATGTTGTCCGAGGCAAGTATGGTTACGGCTGCAGTAATTACAAAAACGGCTGTAAATTCCGTATCGGCGGTATTATCTGCAAAAGAGTAATAACTCCCAATCACGCAAAACAGCTTCTCACACAGGGCAGAACAGAAAAAATAGAGGGATTTATCTCGAAAAACGATAAACCCTTTTCTGCATCTCTTAAAATGGAAGAAAATAAGGTTGTGTTCAGCTTTGAATAAACAGTAATTTGTCGGGCTGTTTAATGCATAATTCATAATGCACAATGCATAATGAATTATGCTCTCTCATCGAATATTCATATAAAATAAAAAAAATTCGTAGGGCGGGTTGCCCTGTCAAGTGTAACATGGTAAACAGGAGTGCAAGGACATGGTATACACATTTAGAGCCTTGAAATATGTCTGTTAATAAGTTTACCGTCATGAACGGAGAACTCAGCAATTATAAAATTACGA
>JAFUIY010000117.1 GCA_017473925.1 Clostridia bacterium
CATTGTATGACACCGATGGAATACCATGCAGCTTACGCGGCGTGAAAATTCCCCACCCCTCCTGTACAGGAGGGGTGGGGAATGGATAGATTAACAACTATTTTTGTTATTTCGTCTGTCTACTTGACAGGGAGCACATCAGTCGTACCCTAAAGGACAGTTATACAAGAATGCGGTATATCTCGAAAGAGATATGCCGTATTTTGCTTTTGTGTCCACAAATGCAGTGCTTGTCAGGAAAATTAGCGGATAAAATCCGTGATAGCTTAGCGGGAAAATTCTCATATATGATTCGAAGATTTAACCTTCCAATAAAGTATTTAAGGATGCTTTGATAAAAATCTTGTCCCTAATGTGCAGGTGTAAAATATCTACGATTTGTGGAGTTCTTTTGTCGAGTATACAAAAAGTAGATTGAAAAAAGCAGAAGTTTTATGGTATGATTGCTATATAGGAAGCTATATCGAGGAGTTAAGTGATGCAAGAGACAAAAAACGTTGCACAAATTATCGCAAGAAACATACGCACGAGAAGAAAAGAACTAAAAATGACTCAAAATCGATTAGCCGATCTTCTCGGATATTCAGCCAAAGCCGTAAGCAAATGGGAAAGCGGAGCTGGCGCACCGCCGACAGTGATTCTCCCAAGGCTTGCGCAAGTGCTTCAAACGAATTTGGACACCCTTATGGAAGACATCTCCGGTCAAATGTTTTATCTCGGTATTGATGGCGGCGGCACGAAAACCGAATTTGCGCTTGCCAATTCGGACGGAAATATAATAAAGTCCGTATGTCTCGGAACATCAAATCCGAGCGACATCGGAATCGAAAACGCACTCAATGTATTGAGGGCGGGCATAATTGAGGTCTGCGGAAATGTTCCAAAAAATAACATCTCCGTGTTTGCGGGTCTTGCGGGTGGCACTACCGACGGTATATATGAGCAAATATCGACCTTTTTATCAAGATTCGGCTTTGCAGAAGCCAAAAACGGAAGTGATGCTTTGAACGCGGTTTCGGCAAGCCTTGGGGATGCAGACGGCATTTCCGTTATCATGGGAACGGGTAGCGTGACGTTTGCTCAGGCAAACGGAGAAACGCACCGTGTCGGAGGCTACGGTTATCTGCTTGGCGATGCAGGAAGCGGATTTTCGCTCGGGCGCGAGGCGATACTCGCGGCGCTCTGCTTTGAGGATGGAAGCGGAGAGGAGACGGCGCTTTACGAGGCGGTACGAAAAAAATGCGGTACGGAAACCGTTCTCGATTCGCTTGGTAAATTCTACAATGGCGGCAAGCGCGAGATCGCGCAGTATGCGCCTCTTGTTCTGAATGCATATGCAGACGGTGATAATGTAGCTAAAAGGATACTATTTGACAATCTCGAAAAGGTCGCTCAGACCATTCGCGGCGCATCAAAGCATCTGCCGAACACAAAAGAGCCTATACGAGTCGTTCTCTGCGGTGGACTCTGTACAAAGGACGATATTATATATCACGCGCTTTGCGAGGTAATTGCAAAAGAAAATTATTCCATAAGCATTTGCGAGCATCCTTTGATCTTCGGCGCGCTCAGACTTGCGGGAATGAGATAACATCTACGAAAAAATTAAAATACAGGAAAAAGATCATGTTAAAAACAGAAATGAGAAATCCAAGCACCACCCATATCGACCGTATGTCTACCGCCGAAATGGTGCGCATAATTCAAGACGAAAATGTAAATGCTGCTATGTCGATTGAAAAAGCGCTCAGTTCTATCGAAAGGGCTATAGATGCTATCACCGAGCGCATGGCGAAGGGGGGCAGACTCTTTTATATAGGTTGTGGCACGTCGGGACGGCTTGGCGTCCTTGATGCCTCCGAGTGCCCACCGACCTACGGAGTTCCGTATGACCTGGTTATCGGTATTATCGCAGGTGGCGACGGCGCGTTAAGAAAAGCTGTTGAGGGCGCAGAGGACAGCCATGAGGCAGGCTACGGCGACATCTCATCCTATAACATTACCGAGCTTGACAGCATCGTCGGAATATCGGTGGCGGGAGGCGCGCAGTATGTTCTTGGGGCGTTCGCAAAGGCGCGCGAGGTCGGTGCGCTGATCATCTCGCTCTCCTCTAACGAGGACACTCCAATTGAAAGAGCCGCTGATATCGGCATCATCTCCGACACAGGCGCGGAGGTCATAACGGGATCAACAAGAATGAAGGCGGGAAGTGCGCACAAAATGGTGCTTAACATGATCTCAACCGCCGTCATGGTAAGGCTCGGACACGTCTACGAAAACATGATGATAAATCTCCGTCCGTCAAACGTAAAGCTCCGCGACAGAATGATAAGAATTCTCCGCGAAATAACCGAGCTTTCCTACGACAGGTGTGAAAAGCTTCTCAATGAGAACGAATTCAGCCTTCATTTGGCTTTAAGGAGTCAGGAAAATAATTATGAAAAAGATATCTGAAATAATTAACGAAAACGGGTATCCCCAGCTTTTCATAAACGGTGAGATACAGGACGGTCTTGCATACATCACCTATCTGACCGAAAACAACCGTTATATTGATTTTGCAAAAGCAGGCTACCGCCTGTTTTCCGTTCCCGTGTTTTTTGGATCCAATCATCTCAACGAATATTCGGGACTTAACGTTTTCAAAAAAGGAATATTTGATAAGGACGAGCCTGACTTTTCAATTTTTGATGAAGATATCAAACAGATTCTCGATGCTTGTCCTGATGCATATATCTTCCCGCGCGTCAACGTTTCCATCTCTCGCGAGTGGGAGCTTCGAAATCCCGACGAGCTGTGCGACCCTTATCCCGATGGGACACTGTCAAGAACGACCTTTGCCTCGGATAAATGGGCGGAGGAGGTAAAGCGTGAACTCGGTGTATTTATCGCCCACGTCCAAGAGAGTGAATACGGTTCTCACATCGTTGGATATCAGGTAGCGGGCGGCAACACGGAGGAGTGGCTTCCCTTTGATTCAAAAAAGGGCACAAGCGGAAAGAGAGCCGAGGAGAAATTTGCGGAATATGTCCAAGAGAAAGGCATTAATGCCTCCGAATCTACATTTTTCCGCTTTTATTCCGAGCTTGTTGCGGACCGCATCATCGAGTTTTCCTCGCTGATAAAGCACTTGACCGACCGTCGTCTCGTCGTTGGAACATTTTACGGTTATACACTCAGCTGTCCTTATCGAAGCTATGGACATCACGTTCTCCTTAAAATTCTGAAAAGCGAGGACGTTGACTTTATCTGCTCTCCCGTTTGCTATTCAAAAAACCGAGCTGTCGGCAGAGATCACCCGTATATGACCGCATTGACCTCTATAAAGCACCACGGTAAGCTTTATTTTTCGGAGAACGATACCAGAACACACCTTTCGCGGGCTGTAAACGACATGGAGTGGTACAATAAGCCCATTTGGTTCGGTCCTGACATAGAGACCTCGTGCGATATAATTAAAATGCACGCGGCAAGAGCCTTCATAAATGGACACGCGGCGTGGTGGTTTGATATGTGGGGCGGCTGGTTTGCGGACGATACGTACATGGCGCTTCTGAAGGATATTCGCAAACTCTTTGAAAAAAACTCTTCTCTTCCCATTCGCTCGGTTGCTCAAACGGCCGTGTTTGTAGACGAAGAGTCTTATGCGCTTATATCCGACACATCTGTTACACATAACGTTTGCTACGATATACGGGAGGCTCTCGGCAAAATGAGCGCCCCCTACGACATTTATCTTTCCGCCGATGCGCAGTCCGTCATAGACAGATATAAAGCGGTAATATCGCTCGTACCTATCGAAACAGAACTTTCAATGCGTGTAAAAGAGCTTGCAGAGCAAAACAACTGTGCGTTTATTGAAATAACAAACAACAATTGCGGTATTACACCCTGCGAGCTTCGATCTTTTTTGCAAAGCGCAGGAGTTTGGGTGTACTGCGCGCGCAATGCCGTGATATACGCAAACGACCGTTTTGTCTTCCTGCACACTGCCGAAGACGGAGAATACACTCTGAATGTCAAGAATGCCAAGAAGCTTGTCGACGTCCTCACAGGTAAGCCTTTTATACAAGGGCAATATCTTAAAAAAGGAAAAAGCTTTATTTTTGAGCTCTGTAATAGTGTAATATAAAGGGGAAATTTTGTATATATACAAAAAGGAAAAACGAGAACACCGAAAATGTTCTCGTTTTTTCTTTGCCTTTGCGAGGCTCGAGGTTCTTGATTTTTAAAAACTGTCCTTAAGAGTGCGCACCATTTCAGCCTCTTTTCCTGTTATTCAGATTTATTCAAGTCCTTCCATATGGTCCATATAGCTGAAGCCCTCGCCCTCAAATCTTATTTTCACATCATGATTGCCGATGCCTGTTGTGATTTTCACTACTGATGTTTCATCATCGAGCTTCACGATTTCATATTTTCCGTCTGTTTCAACGGATTCAATCGGCTTATGGGCAAAAATCTCAGTAGGCACATTGAATTTCTTATCCTGATAATACGACAGAGTGAATGTATTCTCTCTTCTGTCATGTCTGTAGGCAATAATTCTGCCCGTAACCGCTCTGGGATATGCTCTTTTGAGCACCTTGCCGAGAGGTGATTCGAGAAGTCCGACAAAATATGCCCAGTATGTATTGCTCCACTTGTATGAATCGAAAAGGTCAAGGAGGAATTCAATGTGATGAAGCCATTCCGTACCCTCTGAGAAGCCTCCCCATTCACCGACAATCAGGGGCATATTGAGGTTGCAGTCCTGTTCAGTCTTTCTTCTGTCAAAGATTGACTTTACTCTGCCGCTGCTTGCATATTTGTATGCAGGTGTATCAACCATAAGGTCATAGCCGTGAGGAGCAAAAAGCTGATTAGGCTCTCGCTGTCCCTTAACTTTTATGGGCTCAACAGCACACTTTATACCGAGATTTGAGTAATAGCTGTTCTCAATGAAAAGAATCGGGTCCGTTGAAACCTCACGGATTTCTTCTGCTGTTGAGTTGAGGAAGGGCATATATCTCTCCTTGTCAAACTTATTGACAAGAGGTGCCGCCTTGTTTACTATCTTATGAAAAACATCAGCAGAATACTGGTCGAGGACATGCACAGCCCTGCCTTTCGTCAGAGCCTCTTTAATCATCTTACACTTATTGATTCTGCCGTCTGCAACTGTTGTTCCTGCAAGACTTGCAATGAGCCTGAAGAAGACCTTTCCGCCGTCTGAACCGAGATAGGGCTCATTCATTACATCGTAGCCGAAAAGTGCAGGGTGACCGTCAAGCTTCTCAGCCACATGTCTCCACATTTTTCTGTATGCAGTCTGTACACCGTGCCTGTTTGCCCAGAAATTATCAAACGCCTTATGAACGGCTTTGCTTATAAAATAGCTTTCAGCCCATACAAGCTTAGGATTTGTGTATTTATGACCGTCAGTATAACAAGCCCAGTAGGGTGCACCGTCTCCGGGGCCGTTGTACCAGCCCGAATAAAGGTCCTGATGCATGTCAATATATGCATAGATACCTGCTTCCTGACACTTATCGAGCATCTTTTTCACAGCATCAAGGTATTTGTCGTTGTACTTGCCCGGCTCAGGCTCAACTGCTTCCCATGTGATGCCGAGACGGATGATGTTCATGCCGTATTCCCTGAACTTTTCAAGTCTTCCGTCTGTCCATTCATATTCAAATTCTCTTTTTCCTGTTTCGGGGTTAAATCCCCCCTTATCACATACATTTATGCCGTGAAAAATTCTTTCTCTGCCGTATTCGTCAATAAGTCTTTTTCCGTCGGTACGGATTTTATCCATCTGAAACACTTCCTTATGTATAAATCAGAATTTATCAATGAACAATTTACAATTTACAATGTACAATGATTTACAAAGAAACTGCCTGTATCGCTACATCTGCACGATTGTAAATTGTACATTGTTAATTGGCTCGATAAATTACTGTTTATATTATATCATTCTCCTGCTATTGTTTCAATAACAAATTGACAAACACGATATATTTTGATAATATAATAAAAAAGGGGATGAACAGAAAGTGAAAAAAGTTTTTTCAGTTATACTTATTCTTTGTATGATGCTGTCGCTGACAGTGACATCTTTTGCAGGCTTCCGTGACCCCGTTGACGGAATTCTCATGAGTCCGGGCTTCAATCCCGTGGTTATGCATACTGACGATACTCATTTTCAGTATGCTCTCTATGCAAGGGATATGGACAAGATGACAAACGGCGACCTTTCAATTTACTATGCCGAAAATATGTCTGTAGTTTCTGTTGCAGAAACAGGCAACTACGACATGTGCTCAGTCTACGATACAGGCTCACAGGTGAACATCTCATTCATGTATGAGGAATACAATGAATCTGATGCCGTAAAGATGTTTGTCATCACATTTGAGTATACAGGCGAAGCAGAATATCCTACAGTCAAGGTTACAAATCTTGCAGGCACTTTCCTTAAAAGTGTTGCAGATGTGGTTGTTATTGAAAATGACGGTGACAATGACCTGACAGAAAAGGATGTCATGGGCGATGCCGACCTCAACGGTTATATCACAGCGGCAGATGCAAGACTTGCCCTGCGTTACAGCTCAAAGCTTGAAGCATTCAGTGACAGACAATTGAGACTCTCCGATGTAAACTATGACGGCAAGGTGAATTCTGCCGATGCAAGGCTGATTCTCCGTGTTGCTGCAGGACTTGCAACAGGCTTCTGATTATGAATAAATACAGCACAATAAAGCGGTCGTTTCTGGCCGCTTTTCCCTATACAATCCCTATTCTGGCAGGCTTTCTCTTTCTTGGCATAACTTACGGAATATACATGAATGTGTCAGGCTTCAGCTTTATCTATCCTATGCTGACAAGCATGGTTGTCTTTGCAGGGTCTGCAGAATTCATTCTTGTAAACATGCTTCTCGGTGTTTTTGACCCGGTACAGACATTCCTGATGATTCTCATGATAAATGCAAGACACCTCTTTTACGGCATTTCACTGCTTGAGAAATATGCAGGAACAGGCATAAAGAAGCTGTACCTTATTTTCGGCATGTGCGATGAGAGTTTTTCGGTCAACTGCTCCGTTGACGTTCCCGAAGATGCCGACAAGGGCTGGTTCATGTTCTTTGTCACGCTTCTCAATCATACATACTGGGTAACGGGTGCGACGCTGGGAGGTATTTTCGGCTCATTCATCAGCTTCAACACCGAAGGCCTTGACTTTGTCATGACTGCGATGTTTGTTGTAATCTTCCTTGAACAGCTCCTGAAAGAAAAAAACCACATAAGCTCTGCTTCAGGAATAATTCTGTCCGTCATATCACTGCTGATTTTCGGACCCGACAAGTTCATTATTCCTGCAATGGTTATGATTTTTGCTTTACTCATGCTCCTGAAAAAGCCCCTTGAGAAAGGCGGTGCAGCAGTATGACAACAGCTCAGCAGATAATAACAATTGCAATGGCAGTACTGGCAACTGCACTGACACGCTTTCTGCCCTTTATCATTTTCCCTGCAGGAAAGGAAGCTCCGAAATTTATAAAATATCTCGGCAAAGTGCTTCCTGCTGCCGTTTTCGGCTTCCTTGTGGTTTACTGCCTTAAAAATGTGGACATACTTTCCGGTTCACACGGTATTCCCGAGCTCATAGCAGTTGCTGTGGTTGCGGTGCTCCATTTGTGGAAAAGACAGATGCTTCTGTCAATTCTCGGCGGAACAGTCGTATATATGCTTCTTATTCAGCTTGTTTTTTAAAAAAAGTTTATCATTATGTAATTGAAAAAACATATTTTATATGTTATATTAATAAAAAAAAGTGATGGGAGAATTTTCTATGAAACGAATTTTTAAATCATCAGTCAATATTATTCTTACACTCATCCTTGCATTCTCAGTTGTTATCATTCCCTCAGCGGAAGAAAACACAATTGCTGACGACATGTGCACATGCGGTGAAGAGCCTGAAATCTATGTTGCAGCTCTCGGCAGTGCAACACTCTATCAGAATGCAGACACACCCGACGAAAAGGTTATTTTCCGTCCTGAGACAAGTGCTTATGTTGAGCTTATCGCAAAGCTTATAGGCCCTCTTTTCTCAGTTCTTATCACAAAGGATTACGATGCTTTTGCCGACAAGCTTATCCCTGCAGTTGACGGTATTTTCGGTGCCCTTGCAAACGATGAGGAAGGCAACTCAACACCTGATGTCACAACAAAGGAAGAGCTTCCCACAGACCCCACACACGGTCTGACAGGCAACTATTATTTCGGTTATGACTTCCGTGCCGATCCCCTTGTTGTTGCTGACGACCTCAGCACATACATTGAGCATGTCCTTGAGCTTACAGGCCATGAAAAGGTAAGACTCCGTGCATCATCAATGGGCGGTGTCATGACAATGGCATACTTCTACAAGTACGGCGATGCAAAGGTTAAATCAGTTATTTTCCAGTGCTGTCCTCTTCAGGGTACTGCAGTTGCAGGCGACCTTTTCAACGGCAGAATCCAGATTACCGAAGAATCTGTTTACCGTTATGCTGAAACAGCACTTCCCTCTCTCCTTGACGGCTTCACAGAAACACTTGTAATGGGTCTTGTGAATATTGTTTACAAGTCAGGCTTCCTCGGTAATGTTCTCAACATGGTTCAGCCTGTTCTTGACAACTGTGCTCCCAGAGTTTTTGATGAGCTTCTCGTTCCCGTATTCAAGTCAAACTGCGGTATATGGTCATTTGTTCCCGATGAATACTACGAAAGTGCAAAAGAATTCATGCTCGGTGAAAATCCCAATCCCGTACTTCTTCAGAGAATTGACGAATATCATTATGAGGTTCAGCAGAAGGCAGGCGACATCCTCAACGGTGTTCTTGACAACGGTGTACCCGTAATGATTCTTGCAGGTACAGCTATTCAGAGAACTCCTCTTGTTCCCACATGGACAAACGATTCGGACGGCACTGTTGACACAAAGTACGCATCAGTCGGTGGAACAATTGCTCCCCTTGGCGAAACTCTCGGTGAGGATTATGTTCAGGCTGTTGACTGCGGTCACAACCATATTTCTCCCGACAACAGAATTGACGCTTCAACATGTCTTCTTCCCGAAAACACATGGTTTGTAACACCCATGCTTCACAGCACAACCCATGACGGTCACGGCGAGCTTTACCGTTGGTTCTTCTCAAATGACGATACAGGCGTAAATGTATGGTCAAATCCCGATTATCCTCAGTTCCTTGTAAACGATGTGGATGCTCAGACACTCACACCTCAGGAATAATCAGAGTAAAAAGATACAGCGTATCGGTTATCCGATACGCTGATTTTTTTAATAGCCGTATTTTTCTTTATACTCTTCTCTTGTGCATCTTGTGAGAATTGTATCAGTTTCGCTGTCGTATACGATAATACCGTATGCATGGCCGGGCTTTTTACCCTTTCTGAACCAATCAACATATGCTCTCTGCATGCTTGTATTCTGAGGAAGCTCATCGACGGGCTTTCTGTCATTCTTCACACCGAAAATTCTCCACTGGTCGCCGAAATCATAAGTCCATGTAACCTCAAGAGGCTCAAAGTCACGAAGGAAATCACTGATGTTTGACTTTTCGGGAAGAATGTTCTGATTGTCGGGATAAAGAAGCCATGAATGACAGCAGAAAACACCGTATCTGGGATTCTTGAACTTATCCTTGAAGAAATTATATGCTCTTCTGTAAGCATCAAGTCTTGCTTCGTATGTAAGAGGACCCTGATTTGAGGGGATGTGCATGCCGACAACAAAGTCGCTGTCATAAAGCTCGACACCGTTTTTGACATACATATCACAGCAGAAATCCGAATTTTCAAACTGAAGTCTGCCGAGAGCGAAACGGTTAAGAGTGTAGAAGCCTCTGAACCAGCCCTCAACGAAAGTACCCCATACATCGTAATTTTCCTTACACTCAATCAGCTTTGATTTAAGGTCAAGAATGCTTCTCCAATAGATCTCTTCATCTATATTTTCCTTCTTATATTTTGCAAGAAGGGGCTTTGTGCAGTTGAGAAGAAGAACAAAATTGACTGTATATTTGTTTTCACCGATAAGCTCTGCAAGCTCTTCAACCTTTTTATGAAACTTATCAAAGTTCTGCTTTTTCACCCAATAGGCTTTATACATTGCTTCGTATATCTTGTTTGCCTTTTCGTCTGCAATAATCTTTTCCTCTGTACGGATGATGACTTCCCTTGCTTCTGCAGGATAGTCATGCTTTTCCATAACAAGTAATGCGTGATTGTAATTTTTCATAACAGCACCTCTGTTAAATTGATGATGATTTATTTTAACATGATAAAATATATATTACAAGCACAAAATGAATTTTATCCACAAAAAATACTTGACAAGATTGAAATTTTCAATATTCTAATACATAGGAAATATACTCCTCATGTAAAATTAATAGGAGAATTAATTATGAAAGAGAAAAAAATAATTATACTTGATTTCAATGGTTGCAAAACATATCGTGATATCCATGCAAGAATTCATGAAACATTCGGATTTCCCGATTGGTACGGCAGAAACTGGAGTGCATTCTGGGACTTGCTCAGTACTGAATGCGATGCTGATGAGGTTATCGTAAAAGGTGAAAGTTCTATGCCTGCTGAATATAAAGATGTCTTTGATATAATGCATGAAATATTGGAACGCAACAAAACAAGACATGCAGAACGGATGAAGGTGCTTGATTGGATGAAACCGTTTGAATACACAATTGTTGACTGAAAAAATCCCCTTAATGCATTTTGTGCATTGAGGGGATGTCTTTTTTACTGATTATTCTTGAATTGTAATTTATAAAGGTCGGCATACATTCCGCCTTTTGCAAGGAGCTCCTCGTGAGTTCCTTTTTCTTTGATTTTACCCTCGGCAACAACTGCAATTTCGTCTGCATTCTTGATTGTTGAAAGTCTGTGGGCAACAACAAGCGTTGTTCTGCCCTTGCAGAGCTCATCAAGTGCCTGCTGAATAAGGATTTCTGTTGTGTTATCAAGTGCCGAAGTGGCTTCGTCAAGAATAAGGATTGACGGATTTTTAAGGAATACCCTTGCAATGCTGAGTCTCTGCTTCTGTCCGCCCGAGAGCTTGACGCCTCTTTCACCGACTACTGTATCGTAGCCGTTTTCAAGTGTCATGACATAATCATGAATATTGGCTCTCTTTGCCGCTTCATAGACTTCTTCGTCTGTTGCATCAAGTCTGCCGTAAAGGATATTTTCTTTTATACTCGAATTGAAGAGATAAACATCCTGCTGAACAATACCGATGTTTCTTCTGAGTGATTCCATTGTGATTTTATGGATTTCCTTGCCGTCGAGGAAAATTTCACCCTGCTCAACATTGTAAAAATGAGGGATAAGATGACAGATTGTTGTTTTTCCACCGCCGCTGGGACCGACAAGAGCATAAGTCTTACCCTTTTCGATATTAAGGCTTACATTGTCAAGAACATCGCTTTCATCATCGTAGCCGTATGTGACATTCTTAAATTCAATATGACCTTCAAGCTTGTCAACATCTTCTGCATCCTCACTGTCCTTTTCAGGCTCTGCATCAATGATTTCAAGGAATCTCTCAAAGCCCGTGACACCGTTCTGATACTGCTCCATAAAGTTGATAAGAGTTGTGACGGGGCCCAAGAAAAGATTTGTTGAAACAATAAATGCAGAGTAATCTGCAAAAACAATCTGCTCGTTATAAAGGAATATACCGCCTGCAAGAAGCACGATTACATTGAAAATATCTGTTACAAAGGTTGTTGTTGAATGGAAAATACCCATTGCCTTATATGCCTTGTTACGGGCATTTACAAACATTGTGTTTCCTACTTCAAACTTTTCCTCTTCCTTGTCGGAATTAGTAAAAGCCTTTGTGACACGGATGCCCGAAATACTGCTTTCAAGGGCATCGTTGATTTCGGCAACGGCAGCACGGCTCTCCTTGAATGCGGCTCTCATTTTCTTTCTCATAATACTTGCAACGAAGCAGAGAATGGGAGCACACACAAAAATGATAAGAGTTAGCCAGATGTTGATTGTTGCAAGGTATGAGAATGAAAGGACGATAGAAATCACGGAAAGGATTATGTTTTCGGGGCCGTGGTGGGCAAGCTCACTGATTTCCATAAGGTCATTCGTCATTCTTGACATGATTTTGCCCGTTTCGTTATTGTCGTAGTAGCTGTAAGGAAGCCTCTGAAGATTTCTGAACATATCACGGCGCATCTGTGCCTGCATCCTGACACCCATGACATGGCCCTGATACTGAATAAAATAGTTAAGTCCCATACGGACAAGATAAAGTCCGCAGAGTACAAGAGCAAATGTAACGATGAGTCCCATCTGCTTGTTCGGAATAAAATCATTGAGCATTCTTCTGAGCACTATTGGGTAGAATATACCTATGACTGACATTCCCAGCGATGCGAGCATATCAAGAGTGAATATCTTCACATGGGGTCTGTAATATGAAATAAATCTTTTCAGCATTCCGTCTTCTCTCCTTTTACGCAATATATTTTATCACAACACGAAAAAAAGTAAAGACTTTTCTTGTTAATTCGGAAAAATAATTATTTTTTTCATAGGCAAAGTACACATATAAACGGACAGCCGTAAAGCATTTTTCTACACCAAAATTCTTTTTTTTCCTTGCATTTCCTTTAAAATAGGATATAATATATAATGGCGATAAATTGAATTGCCTTTAAACAGTAAAAAACCTTAACAGGAGGTACACATATGAAAGTACAGTTCACAGAAACCATTCTGCGTGACGCTCAGCAGTCTCTTATTGCAACGAGAATGCCCTTTGAAACTTTCAAGCCCGTACTTGAAAAGCTCAACAAAGCAGGCTATTACTCACTTGAGTGCTGGGGCGGCGCAACATTTGACTCATGTCTTCGTTACCTTAGTGAAGATCCCTGGGAAAGACTCAGAAAAATCAAGGAAGCTTGTCCCGATACAAAGCTCCAGATGCTTCTCAGAGGTCAGAATCTTCTCGGTTACAAGCACTATCCCGATGACGTTGTAAGAATGTTCGTAAGAAAGAGCGTTGAAAACGGTATCGATGTTATCAGAATCTTCGATGCACTCAACGACCTTCGTAACATTCAGGTTGCAGTTGATGAAACACTCAAGGCAGGTGCTGTAGCATCAGGTACAATCTGCTACACAACAAGCCCTGTTCACACACTCGAAAAGTTCGTTGAAATTGCAAAAGAGCTTGAGAACATGGGTGTTCAGACTATCTGTATCAAGGACATGGCAGGCGTTATGAGCCCCAAGGAAGCATACGACCTTGTAAAGGCTATCAAGGCTGAAGTCAAGCTCCCCGTTGTTCTTCATACACATTCAACAACAGGTCTCGGCTTCATGACACTTCTCAAGGCAGTTGAAGCAGGTGCAGACATCATTGACACTGCACTTTCAAGCATGTCAGGCGGTACAAGCCAGCCTGCAACAGAAACAATGGCATACGTTCTCCGTCAGTACGGCTATGATGTTTCACTTGATGACAAGCTCCTTATGGATGTCAACAAGCACTTCAAGGCATACAGAGCAGAATGTCTTGATTCAAAGCTTCTCAATCCCGTTGTTATGGCAACAGATACAGACGCTCTCAACTATCAGATTCCCGGCGGTATGCTTTCAAACCTTGTTGCTCAGCTCACAGCAATGAACAAGCTGGACAAGCTTGATGAGGTTCTTGCAGAAACTCCCAGAGTAAGAGCTGATATGGGTTATCCTCCCCTTGTTACCCCTCTGAGCCAGATGGTTGGCGTTCAGGCTACAAAGAACGTTCTTGACGGCGAAAGATACAAGAACATCGCAAAGGAAATCCAGGGCTACATCAAGGGTGAATACGGCAAGGCACCCGGCACAATCGACCCTGCACTTGTAAAGAAGGTTCTCGGCGATGAAGAACCCATCACATGCCGTTTTGCAGACACTCTTGAAGACGGTATCCCCGCTGCAAGAGAATATCTCGGCAAGAGAGCAACATGCGATGAAGATGTTCTCTCATACATCGCATTCCCCCAGCAGGCTGAAGCATTCTTCGAAAAGAGAGAAGAAAAGAGAAGACGCACATTCAGCTATTCAATCAAGAGTATTTAAAAGGAGTGCAGACAATGACATTATCACTTCTTCAGATGCAGTTAGGTTGGGGTGACACTCTCAAGACATCAGGTGTAGGCTTTATTATCGTTCTTATTGTACTTGCATTTATTGCAGTGCTTATCATGATGATTTCAAAGATATTCAGCAAGACTGTCGGCAAGGAAAAGCCGGCAAAGGCTGAAGCTCCTGCAGAAAAACCTGAAGCACCTGCTTCTGCTCCCGCTGCCGTACAGGCTGCACCTGCAGCTCCCGTAGCTCCCGGTTATCTCAGACTCGAAGGTGTTTCGGAAGCAAATGCAGCTGTAATCATGGCACTTGTGAGCCATCAGACAGGTATTCCCCTCAACAGACTTGCTTTTCATTCAATAAAATGCCTTCAGGATTCAGTTGAACTTATAGATGTTGACGAACCCACAGCAGCAGTAATTATGGCAATCGTAAGCGATGCAAGCGGCATTCCGCTTGAAAGACTTGATTTTTCATCAATCAGACTTATAAAGGAGAACTAAAAATGAAATATGTAGTTACATTAAACGGTAAAAATTACGAAGTAGAAGTTACAGAATCAGAAGCAGTTATCACAAACATCACAGAAGCCCCCGTAGCAGTTGCAGCTCCTGTTGCAGTTGCAGCTCCCGTTGCAGCTCCTGTTGCTGCTCCCGCACCCGTTGCAGCAGCTCCCGAAGCTCCCGCAGCAGCTCCTGCTCCCGTAGCAGTTGCAGGTGACGGTGTCAAGGTTACAGCTCCCATGCCCGGCAACATCCTCAATGTAAATGTTACTGTAGGACAGGCTGTAAAGAAGGGTGATGTCATGTTCATCCTCGAAGCTATGAAGATGGAAAACGAAATCGTTGCTCCCGAAGACGGCACAGTAAAGCAGATTATTGCTCAGAAGGGTGCTACAGTTGACACTGACGAAGTTCTTGCAGTTATCTGAGAAAGGACTTTGCGTTAATGAATATTATTGATACATTAATGGGGCTTTTTGAAACCTCGGGTATCGGTGCATTTTTCAACGGTACGGCAAGTATCAAGAATATAATTATGATTCTTGTTGCAGTTGTTTTTCTGTACCTTGCAATTGCAAAGAAATTCGAGCCTCTTCTTCTTGTTCCCATTTCATTCGGCATTCTTCTTGCCAACCTTCCCGGCTCTGAAATAATGCTTGACTCAATCGGTCTTTCAGACCCTGCAACAATGCAGGCAATTGAGGAAGGCACTATGCAGGCAGGACATTGGTATGATTCGGGTGTACTGCGATTACTGTATATAGGCGTAAAGAGCAGTATCTTCCCATGTCTTATCTTTATGGGTGTCGGTGCGATGACAGACTTCGGTCCTCTTCTTTCCAACCCCATCAGCCTTCTTTTAGGCGCTGCCGCTCAGCTTGGTATTTACATTGCATTTATTTTTGCAATCTGGCTCGGTTTCACACCTCAGGAAGCAGCTTCAATTGCAATCATCGGCGGTGCAGACGGTCCCACAGCAATTTTCCTTACAAGTAAGCTTGCTTCACATCTTCTTGCACCCATTGCTGTTGCGGCATATTCATACATGGCTCTGATTCCCGTAATTCAGCCTCCCATTATGAATGCGCTCACAACAAAGAAAGAACGTGCAGTCAAGATGACACAGCTGAGAAAAGTTACAAAGACAGAGAAGATTATCTTCCCTGTAGTTGTTCTTATCATCACAGCACTTCTTCTTCCCTCAGTAATACCCCTTCTCGGCATGTTCATGCTCGGCAATCTCTTCAAGGAGTGTGCCGTTACTGACAGACTTTCAGACACAGCACAGAATGCACTTATGAACATCGTTACAATTCTTCTGGGCGTATGCGTAGGTGCAACTGCAAACGGTGAGACATTCCTCACAACACAGACTCTTATGATTGTCGGTCTCGGTCTTGTTGCATTTATGTTCTCAACAGTGGGCGGTGTGCTTCTCGGCAAGCTTCTCTATGTCCTTACAGGCGGAAAAATCAATCCCCTTATCGGTGCGGCAGGTGTTTCTGCTGTTCCGATGGCAGCCAGAGTTGCTCAGAAGGTCGGTTCAAAGACAGATCCCACAAACTTCCTTCTTATGCACGCTATGGGTCCCAACGTTGCAGGTGTTATAGGCTCTGCTGTTGCAGCAGGTTACCTGCTTTCAATGTTCGGCTGATATGTATAAGACAATATTTTTTGACCTTGACGGAACACTCACCGATTCAGGTGAAGGCATACTGAAAAGCCTTGAATATGCCTTCCGTGAGATGGGTGAAGAGGTTCCGCCTTTGGAAAAGCTCAGAATGTTCATAGGCCCTCCTCTTGTCACATCCTTTCATGAATACATGAATTTCGATGATGAAAAGACAGAGCTTGCAATAAAAAAATACCGTGAACGGTATGTCGTTAAAGGTATTTTTGAGAATGCACCCTATGAGGGAATCATTGAGCTGCTTGAAGAGCTTAAAAACAAGGGCTGCCGTCTTGCTGTTGCAACGACAAAGCCCGAACATATGGCAAGAACGGTCACAGACCATTATGACATGACAAAATACTTTGAAACAGTCTCAGGAGCCGTCGGCGAGGGAGACACAAAGGCAGATGTTATAATGAAAGCCTGCGAAAGAATGAATATCCCTGAAAACGAAATAAAGGATGTTCTTATGGTGGGCGACAGGAAATACGATATAATCGGTGCACATGAATGCAATATGAAATGTGTAGGCGTTGACTACGGATTTGCCCCCGAGGGTGAATTCAGGGAATACGGTGCTGATTATACGGTGCATACAGTCGAAGACCTTAAAAACTTTTTGCTCAGATAAAAATTGCTCCTGTTCGCATTGAACAGGAGCTTTTATAATGTAATTACATTAATTAAGGCATAGATGCAACATATGATTGTTCATATTCGTAATTTGAATATTTTTTTATATTATAACTAAGTGTTGATGGGTTTGGATATAAACCTACAGAAGTTAATCTATCATCTGTAACAGCATCCCATGCTACACATGCAAACCATGAACAATTTTTTATTATACCCCACGTTGATTCACTTTTGGTGCAATATTCTAAAATGCCTAATTGACTTTCTGTTATGTATTGTGTTAATGAATATTGTCCTGTTACTGCTGAGTATGGAGCAAAACAATACATTTCCTGATTTATATATGTTCCTCTTTGTGCTTCATCAACCCAGCCAGCCCAAGTTCCAAGTGTAATTGCTTGGCCAGGCATCATTTCAATAGAATGAGTTTTAAAACTTGAAGAAGAAACCCATGAATTATTTTTTTCGGTTCCTATTGCTTTCTCTGCGGATGTAACATTAACACCATAAAAATCAACAGTATCATTAATAAAACTTGTATATGAAATATAAGCATGACCAGCTCCATTAAGTGCTTTACCAATACTGCTTGGACCAGAGCTATATGAAAGTATTTTAATTGCTCCGATTATACCATCTTTCAAACCTCTTGTTAATCGAGCCGTATCAGTGTTGTCTGGTATGCCGTCTGCATCTGTATCTTTTTTAATCGGTGATGACTGGTATTTAAGATAAACTTTACCGTTGTTTTCAACGACAACAATTTCTTCACCGTTTTTCAGTCCATCACCGTCAATATCAGCACTTTCATTCAGGTCTATACCTTTTAAGTCAGCTGAACCGTTACCGAGTAACATTTCCCCTTTTTTGATAAGTTCTGCATAATAATCAGGGATACCGTCATTGTTGGAATCTGTTTTTACATCAACAGTATTTGACTGAATATATTCAAATGCATCTGTGATTCCTGATGTAGCAGTTGCTGCATAGTATGAACCGCCTGTATTTTCAGCAACCTGTGTTAATATTGAAGTGCTAACACTTGTACCTGCACCTACAGTATAAATTGTTATATCATTAGCAATTGCTTCATCAACAAGGTCTTTATAATAACTGTTGTAGCTCGTAGATGGTTCATCTTTGCCATCAGATAAAATAACAATCATTTTATATCCATAAGTTTCTGAACTGTTTGTCAATAAGTTTATAGCAGTATTTAAGCCTTTGTACATTGATGTTTGTCCTGATGCGCTCAATCCTGAAACTCTGCTTTTAACGGAATTTATATCAGAAGTAAGCGAAGAAACGATTGTAGAATATGAACTGAATTTTACAAGTGCTGCTCTGTCATTTTTTTCTAAAGCATTTAAAAATGTAGTTAATGCAGTTTTTGCTGTAGAAAGACGGCTATAACTGCTCATGCTACCGGATACATCTATAGCAAAAACAACATCAATCCCGGTTTGTCTTCCTTCTGAGTCAACAATAGGTGATTTGATTTCATTGCTCCATACCTTATCAAATTCAACTTTGTTAAGAAGAATATAGGTGGAAAAATGAGTTGTAACTGCAGTTACTTTTCCGTTTTCAACTGTCTGATTAGGTAATTCTTCAAAAGTACCAGTTTCTTCATTTAGATAATAAATTCTGGGTTGAAAATCATCTCCGATTTCACCAACAGTTGTATCATATGTGAATTCTAATGTTGCTTCGTTAAATGTTCCGTCTATGGAAAAATCATAACCATTTCCGATATAGCCAGGTATATTTTCAGAAATAAAAGCATTATTGCTTGAATCGACAGTTGTAACATTTAATGTATCTGTTTGTTTGCCATTAATATCCATGTAAACGGATGCTGTAACTGTAGTATCAGTTGATTTATCTAATTCACCTTTTATTGAGAAAGTATCGTTAAAAGTGAGCGGATCAAAACCATTTTCGATTTCCCAACCATCGGCTGCCCCGTCTTCGTCCGTATCTGCTACTAACGGATTTGTTCCGAGAGCAATTTCTTTATCATCGTTTAATTCGTCATTGTCTGTATCGGCATATGTAGGATGTGTACCTATAGACAATTCATATTTATTTGATAATGTGTCACCATCAGTATCACTGTTTAAATCATCTATACCATCACCATCAGTATCAATTATTAATGGATCTGTGCCGCAATACATTAATTCCTGATAATCAGAAAGTCCGTCACCGTCAGTATCTGTCGTATAATCATTGTTTGTTAAACAATCGGGAAAGCCATCTTCGTCAGAATCAAGAACTATTGAATCTAATCCGTAATGAGCCATTCCGCATTTGCAATACTGATTAATGTTGAATAATTTCCACAAGAAACATGCAAACTTATAAAAGAATTTTACAATTCCACTATTATTGTGACACAGATGTGAACAATTAATTGTGTCAGGTGTTTTTAATGTTTCTTTTTCGCCTAAAACAAAGGCATTGTTACTTTTTGTGGTTTCATCAGTAATATCTTCTGCAGAGCTTGTGAAACAACAAGAGATTGTTGACAGAAGAACTAGTGTAGTTAAAAAAACCGACAAAAATTTCTTTGATAATTTCTTCATATAATTACCTCCATAAACAAGTTTATTGCAATTGACACTTACTAAATGTCAATTGCAAATTAATTATAGCATATAATTTAATAAATGACAAGCAGTAAATGTCAAAAAATTAAGGTGAAATTATATGTTTATTAACAAATCGAAGGACGGAAAAAACAATGTCTGCGGTGAAAACATTGCAATATACCGTAAACAGATGAAAATTTCACAGCGTGAACTTGCCGACCGTCTGCAGTTGGTCGGACTTGATATTGATAAAAATGCCGTACAACGGATTGAATCAGGACAACGGTTTGTTACCGATATTGAACTTATAAAAATTTCAAAAGTCCTTGAAAAATCATATGAAAGTTTATTAATTGAATTTAACTAAAAAATCCGTGACTCAAATTTAAATGAGTCACGGATTTTTATTATACTTTATTCAGCAACAAAGTGCATTGCAATACTGTCGCCTGTATATTTAAGCCTTGAAAGGTTGATGCCGGAATTCATAAGGAGAGCACCTGAGTAAACTTCTCCTGTTGTTTCACATCTGTACATCTTGTTCTTGTCAAGTCCTCTGAGCTTTAAGAAGAAAAGATGGTCAAGATTTTCTCTCATTATAACTGCTGTTGCAAGAACCTCAGTCTTATCGGGAGAAACAAAGCTCCATGCACACTTGAAGTGGTCAAAATAGGGGTCAATGAGTCTGTAAAGGTCGCCGTAATGGACAAGGTCGTAATACTTATGATAATCTTTGACCTGCTCTTTGACTATTTCTCTGTCTTCTTCTGTCAGCTTTGTGGGGTCAAGCTCATAGCCGAATGTACCCCAGAGTGCAACATTACCCTTTGTCTTGTAGCCTGTTCTGTTTGAAGCAGAAACGTGTGCGCCCATTGTTGAAGCAGGATAACACATTGATGTGCCGAACTGAATTGTAAGTCTTTCAATTGGGTCTGTATGGTCACTTGCCCATATCTGAGGTGAGAAGTAAATCATACCGGGATCAAAGCGTCCGCCGCCGCCTGAGCAGTTTTCCATAAGAAGATCGGGGAATGTGCTTGTGAGTCTGTTCATAAGGTCGTAAGTACCCAAGACGAAACGGTGGAAGAACTCCTTTGATCTTTCGGGAGGAAGAATTGCAGAGCCTGCCTCTGAAATATTACGGTTGAAGTCCCACTTGAGGTAGTCAACCTTGTTCTTTGAAAGGACTGAATACATCTGATTCCAGATATTATCTCTTACATCCTCTCTTGAAACGTCAAGAACATACTGATTTCTGCCGATTGATGATTCTCTTTCGGGCACATGAACATACCAGTCGGGATGTGCTCTGAAAAGCTCTGAATCGGGTGAAATCATTTCGGGCTCATACCAGATGCCGAACTTCATACCGAGAGCATTGACTCTGTCAATGAGAACACCGAGACCGCCCTTGAGCTTGTCTTCATTTACGAACCAGTCACCCAGTGAGTTTGTGTCGTCGTTACGCTTGCCGAACCAACCGTCGTCCATAACGAGCATATCCATGCCGAGCTCTTTTGCATTCTTTGCAAATTCAACAAGCTTATCTGTGTCAAAATCAAAGTATGCTGCTTCCCAGCTGTTGATGAGAAGAGGTCTCTTTTCTGTTTTATACTTGCCTCTTACAAGATTGTTCATGTAAAGTCTGTGATAGATACGGCTCATTTCACCAAGACCCTTGTCTGTGTAAACAAGGACTGCTTCGGGTGACTGGAAACTCTCGCCCTGTTCAAGATGCCATGAGAAATCTGTGGGATTGATACCCATAATAACTCTTGTTGTGCCCACATAGTCACATTCTGCACTGAATTCAAAATTACCGCTGTAAACAAGGTTGAAGCCGTACACATCGCCGTTATCCTCTGTTGCACCGTGTCTGAGAAGTGCCGCAAAGGGGTTCTGATTATGGCTTGATGAACCTCTCTTACTTGCAATACCCTGAATACCGTGAGCAAGTCTTCTCTGCTCTCTGCATCTCTCTTTTGCGTGTCTGCCGTAAAGAGTGATAAGGTCGAAATCCATTGAAGGCAGGTCAAGACAGGTTGAGAATACTCTTTCAACATCAACTGCATCTGCACCTGCATTTGTAACCTTTACACTCTTTGTTATAGCATCAACTGTGTTAAATGCCGTGTAAATGAGTGTCACCTGTACACCTGTCACCTTATCTTCTGCAAGGATTTCAAGTGTATCAGCCTCATCGTCGTTGTTTACATAAACAGACGGAAGAGGTGCGATTGAGGGCTTACCTTTATAAAGCTTATGGCTGACATAACGGATATCCGTTGTTGTGTTGCCGTGAACATTCTTTATTGCAAGTGCTGATATTCTGAAGTCACCGCTGCCGTTGCAGGAATATTCCATGGGAGCGACGTCTGTTGAAAACTCCTCACGGGGGATATTCTTGTTTGCAGGGCTGAATGAAGCACTTTTTATGCGTTTTGCATTTGCCCAGAGGTTGTCATCGGGAAGATATGCACCGTAATAGAGGTTGAGAAGGTAATTCTCAGCACCCACACCGATAACATAACTTGAATCCGGAGTATCAAGCTTGAATATTTTCTGCGAAGCGTTAAATGTAATCATAGGCTGACCTGCTTTCATTTATTAATGTCTATATTTTACACAACGATAAAGTCAAAGTCAATGTCAATCTACACAATAAACATTAAAACTCCGCTTTTTTCCGCCGACAACAACATGCTCGACCTCTTCTTCCCAGAAAGGGAGGATATCTTCTGTAAAAATATCAATAAGAGTTGATTTTTCTACAGAATTATTCTTTAAAAGTTCTGAAAAATGAAAAAATACAATTGCAATTTGTTCATCTTGAGCTATCCATGACAAATCCGTCATCCAATCTGCATATTGATTATAATCAGAAATAGCTTCTTCCCTATAAGGGAATTCAAACTTATTTGCAATAAGAGATGAATAATCATTCCATGTGTTGATTTTTTCTCCGTCTATAATTACAATTTTTGTGCCTGAATTAAACCGGAGCTGTTTAAATTCATTTCGACTTAAATATATTACTTTATTATTCATAGATAACATCCTCTATTCTATAATTTCTGTAAATGTTGTATAATGATCTGTAGTATAATAAACTCGCCCATCACTTCCTCTGACAAATCTTATTTTGTCTCGCACGGTATTTGTTATTTTATTGTTTACATCATATTCATTATAATAAATCAAATCACCATTATTATTTTGTGTTGACAATTGATTTTTTCTGTTTCCCCATCTTTTTCCTGCTTTTGTTCCTGAACTCTGACCATGATAATTCCCTTTCCAATCGTTTTTCTTGTAATTATTATAAGAATTTCTTACATTTTCCGGAAGATCATCAAGTTTTACTTGTGGAATGTCCGCTGTTGCTTCTTGTTCCTGCTCGGAATTATCAGTATGTGCTGCTCCCATTCCCTTATGGTTGATTTCAATGCGTCCTGAAAAAGTTTTTTGATACAGTGAGGACGGCATAGCAGGTTCAATGTGTGATATCATTGAAAAATTCTTTACAAAATTATTAGTTTTTTCATAGTCAATTTCTATGATATTACCTTTCATCCCATCAAAAGGTTTGCCATAACAAATAATTGCTTTTGGGGCTATTCGGCGAATCATTTCACTATATCCTTGTAAAAACAGATTTTTTTCTGTTCGTACTCCTAATGTTGAAACTGCCACAATACTATTCTTTTGGATACCATCAAAACAAAACCAGAATGTATCCGGTTCGCCCCATGCCACAGTAGGAATAACCGTTATTCCTTTTGATTGCAGGTATGCACCGCACCACCTGCTTCGGAAGGTATTATAAATTTTTAACGATAAAGGCATTTCTGTATATAAACTGTAATTTGGAGATAAAACTGCTTTATACTTTCTTAGCCTTTCTATCCGTGGTTCCGGATCTCTCCACAGCACCTCAAACTTATAGTCATCAAGAAAAAAATGAACTATCTTTTCATATTCCTGATTACACAATTTATCATAACCTATAAGCTCGACATCGTCAAGATTGATCTCGTCTTTTCTTATCAATGGTATTTCAAAAATACCGTTACTGTCAAACTGATTACGCAAAAACATCGGATCAGTTCTAAATTCTTCGCTTGTCAAAATACAAATCCTTTCTTATTTTTTTAAGACAGTTATATTGTCTTCCACCCTTAGTGCAAACAAGCGAAAAACACAACCCGAATAGGTTGCGAATCTGAATTAGAAAAATATTGTTTACAAAAAATTCACTTCTGATTGTTTTTTGTCAAAAAAAACAGTTGCTGTGTAAAAAAGCAACTGTTTCAATTAATTATAAGTTCAAAAAGTCTTTTCTGTATTTTACACCGAAGAATTCTGCAAGCTCAACCATTTCTTCGTCCTTGATTGTGTTCTTACGGGGAAGATGAGCTGTGAGCATATAAATCTGTGCAGCCTTTTCAACGGTTTCGATAAGACCGAAGGTTTCATCAAGATTCTTACCTGCACCGTAAATGCCGTGCATACCCCATACAACAAGACGGAATTCTTCCATTTTTTTTGCAGTTGCTTCACCTATGGAGTTTGTACCGCAGAGCATCCAGGGAAGAA
Source organism: Clostridia bacterium (assembly GCA_017473925.1). Classification (GTDB taxonomy): domain Bacteria; phylum Bacillota; class Clostridia; order Oscillospirales; family Acutalibacteraceae; genus UBA1081. The sequence continues at coordinate 24,174 of JAFUIY010000117.1, forward strand.
CCCCTACACCGTCAGGGAAAACAACGATACATTCAGTACACATTTCCCAGAGAGTATGTGTAAAGCTCTTTTCGTCAAGCTCATGAACATAGTTCATTGCAAGAGTGTATGTAGGATGTGAATGCATAACAACTCTGTTTTCGGGGTCAACCTTAAGTCTTGCCATGTGGCTCATAAGGTGTGCAGGAAGCTCGGATGTGAACTTTCCGCCGTCCTTGTAGCCCCAGAGAAGCTCAGCTGTTGTGCCGTCTTCTGCAATACGGATAATGCCGAGATTTGTTTCGGGGTCGTGCTCGACATTCTTAAAATATTTGCCCGTACCTGTAACGATGAAGATTCTGCCGATAAGATCAGTTGCATCAAAGCCTGTGGGGATTGTACGGAGAACGGTATCCTTGTCAAGATACTCATAAACTTCATCATTTTCGAGCATATAGCTGATGTTACCGCCGTTTCTTTCATCCCAGCCCAGACGGTACATGTTGGCTGTCATTTTTTTCATTTCTTCCACAAAGGGAGCTGTAAGAATATCTTTCATTATCTGTTCACCAGAACTTCCTTTTCGTATTTTTTGACTTCGTCAATATATGAAACACTTGTGTTTTCTCTCTTCAGATACTCATTCCATACTGCTCCGAAGGGTGCAGTCTTCATTTCTTCCTGAAGCACCATGAGTGAAGTTATATCGTTTTCCTCCTGAAGAGCCTGCATCTTTGCATTGGGCTCAAGAAGTGCGAAAAGAAGAGCCTTCTTTACATTTCTGACACCTGTAATCCATGCAGAAATACGGTTGATTGAAGCATCGAAATAGTCTGTTGCGATGAATACTCTGTCAAGAGCATCGTTTCTTACGATTTCCTTTGCAATTTCCTTTGTTTCGTCATCGAAAAGCACAACATGGTCGGAGTCCCAACGCATGGGTCTTGTGATGTGAAGAGCAATCTTTTCATGGAAAAGAAGCATTGATGAAATCTTGTCGGAAACCATTTCTGTGGGATGATAGTGACCGTTATCCATAAGGGGTGTGATACCTTTATAATCGGCATAGCTCAATGCAAATTCAGCCGAGCCTACCGTATAAGCTTCAAGACCTATTCCGAAAACCTTCGATTCAAGTGTAACGTAAACCTTCGACTTGTCATAAGGCATGTCAAGAATTGCATCAAGTGACTCCTTGAAACGCTTACGGGGTGAGAGTCTGTCAGCGGGGATATCCTTGTAACCGTCGGGAATCCATATATTCATAACACAGGGCTTGCCTGTTTCGTTTGCGAAGTATTCTGAAATTCTCAGACAGCACTTACAATGCTCAATCCAGAATTTTCTTACATTTTCATCGGGTGATGAAAGTGTAAGATTATCCTTTACCATTGCATGTGAGAAAAGTGTGGGGTTGAAATCAATGCCCATGTTTCTTGCCTTTGCAAACTCAACCCATTTTGCAAAATGCTTGGGCTGGAGAGCATCTCTGTCTGCAAATTCACCGTCTTCAAAAATCGCATAGCTTGCATGAAGATTGAGCTTTTTCTTGCCGGGAATAAGTAAAAAGGCCTTGTCGATGTCAGCCATAAGCTGTTCGGGAGAGGTTGCCTTGCCGGGGTAGTTACCTGTTGTCTGGATACCGCCCGAAAGAGCTTCCTTTGAGTCAAAGCCCGTAACATCATCACCCTGCCAGCAATGAACGGAAACGGTTATATCCTTTAATTTTTCAATTGCACTTTCAGTGTCAACACCGAGTGCCGCATATTCATTTTTTGCAATTTCGTAAGCTGTCATAATAGCCTCCTGAAAAACATTGATAATTAATTATACCTTTTTAATATAAATAAATCAATGATAAAATGGATTTTTTTGCATAAAGTCTTCCTGTATAATATTGACACAGCTTTTTGTTTATGTTAGACTAAATATGTCTTTAAAAGCACCAAAAATCAGCACTTTTTACAGGAGGCAATTTATAATGAAAAGAAAATGTCTGTCAGCAGCAAGAAAATTCACGGCATTATTCCTCGTTTTTCTTATGACGGGAATTGTTGCAATCCCTGTTTCTGCAGAAACCGCAACAAAGAATTATATTATTGACAATCCTTATGAGGATATTGACTGGGACACATGGGGAAGCTACAAAACACAGCTTCATTGTCACACAAATGCAAGTGACGGCTTTCTGCCCATTCATGAATTTGTGCAGAAGCATTACGACATGAATTATGATATAGTTGCTCTTACAGACCACGGAACAATCAACAAGGGCTGGAATGTTGCCCCTGAGCTTGTCCCCATTATGCGTCTTATCAAGTATGAACGCTCACAGATGAAGCCTGTAAATCCGCTTACAGCAGAAGAATATGAGGCTTATCTGACAGGCACAGCTCCTTCCGATACAAGAACACACACAAACGGCATGCTTGATGTCCCCAAGGGTATTGAGCTGAATATGGCAACTCCCATTGCAGACTGTCATCTTACCGGCTATTTCTCAGACTACGGTCAGGGACTTGCAGGTGTTTTCGGCGATTACGAAACTCCCGCAAGAGAAGTTATGAATGACGGCGGCATCACTTTCCTTTCTCATGTAGGCGAATATGTCTACACAGACAAGGATTCGGAAAACTATGTAGGTCAGCCCGTTGATGAATACTACGCAAACAAGTTTGCAAGACTTTTCATTGATTATCAGGGCTCTGCACTCGGTATGGGTATAAACAGCGCAACTGATGCCCACACCCGTTGCGACAGAATTCTTTATGACCAGGTGCTTCAGAAGACCATTCCCAACGGTGTTGTGCCGTGGTGTAACACATTTGCCGATTCTCACAACGAAACATCAATAAATGATGCTTACACATGGACATGGATGGAAAACTTCACAATGGAAGAATTCCGTGAAAGCCTTGAAAAAGGTCAGTTTTTCTCAGTTTCTCACTATTCAAACGGTGTGGAACTCAACGGCATGGAGGAAATGCCCGGTTTTGTTGAACAGAAGGTCTATGACGAAGAATTGTGGCGTCTTGACAACACTCCCAATGTAACAAGACTTGAGGTTGACCAGGAAAACGATACTATCACAGTCGAAGGCGAAAACTTCAACCTTATCACATGGGTTTCAGACGGAAATGTTATTCTCCGTGAGGAAATCACAGACGGCAAGGCAACTCTTGACCTTCATGACACTGAAAATTTCCTTGCAGAGCCTTATATGTATGTAAGATTCTACATTACAGGTGAAAACGGAATCTGCTATTCACAGCCCTTGGTTCTCAATGTTGAGGGTGAAGAATTCCCTGCAGTTGAGGTTCCCGAAACACAGGATATTTCAACAATACTCAGAGAACTTGTAACAATCATCGATGAAATATTCTTCAAGTACAATCCCCTTATCTGGGCATTCAAGTTCTTCGCTCTGGGCTATAATCCCTTAGAAAGACTGTAAAACACATAAAAAACAACGGACTGTAAGCTTCTGATGTGCTCCCTGTCAAGTAGACAGACGAAATAACAAAAATAGTTGTTAATCTATCCATTCCCCACCCCTCCTGTACAGGAGGGGTGGGGAATTTTCACGC